>DATHIG010000394.1:0-10082 GCA_035490035.1 Actinomycetes bacterium | reverse complement strand
CCCACGGTGCGGCGCCCGTCGCTCCCGCACGTTGAGCCGGTTCGGGTCAGGCCAACGCGGATCTCGAGGTCGGGTCGACGTCGGCGGCCCTCAGGAGAGGCGCCGCCGCTGCCGCGGCCCTTGACCACCGGCAGGTATTGGCTGGCCGCGACTGGGGTGGTGCTGCTGTTGTGGCTCGTCGCGCTTGCCAACAACGCCACCAACAACTACATCCTCTCGTTCGACCTCGCGCTGCTCGACTGGGTCTCGCAGCTTCGAACCCGGGTCCTGACCGATGTCATGCGGGGGGTGCACGCACTCGGTTCCCTTTGGACGGTCCGGGTCCTGTTCTGGGCGACGGTGGCCGTGCTGCTGCTCACCCGCCGCTTCCGGCATCTGTTCGTGTTCATCGGTGCGGTCGTCGGGGTGATCACGCTCAGCTCGCTGCTCGCCTACCTGTTCATGCGACCCCGCCCGCTCGGCGTGGAGATCCTGGGCGACTGGACCGGCGCCGCGCATCCGTCCCGCCCGGTCGCGGTGTTCACCGCCACCGTGGTCGGCATGCTCTACAGCCTGGCGCCACAGGGCCGGCTGCGCCAGCTGGGCAAGCCGGTCATCGCCGGACTGGTCACCGCGCTGTCGATCTCCCTGATCTACCTGGGTGTCAACTCGCCCACCGACGTGCTGATTGGCGCGATCATCGGGGTCACCATCCCGCTGGTGGCCTTCCGGCTGCTCACCCCCAGCGAGGTCTTCCCAGTCACCTACCGGCGCGGCCAATCCGCCCACCTGGACGTCGGCGGCCGCCGCGGCCAGGCCATCCACCGGGCGCTGGAGGACCAGCTCGGGATCCAGGTGGCCGAGATCAAGCCGTTCGGGCTGTCGGGCTCGGCCGGGTCCACACCGCTGCGGGTCTGCGCCAAGGGTGACCCCAATAGCTACTTGTTCGCCAAGCTCTACGCCCGCAGCCACCTTCGCTCCGACCGGTGGTACAAGCTGGGCCGGACCCTGCTCTATGGCCGCCTGGAGGACGAGAAGCCGTTCAACACCGTCCGCCGGCTGGTCCAGCAGGAGGACTACGCCCTGCGGCTCCTCTTCGGCGCCGGGGTGCGCAGCCCCGAGCCGTTCGGGATCGTGGAGATCACCCCCGAACGCGAATACCTGATCGTCTTTGAGTTCTTCGACGACGCCAAGGAGCTCGGCGATGCCGAGGTCGAGGTCGACGGGGCGATCATCGACGACGGCCTGCGTATCATCCGGCGGCTGTGGGATGCTGGCCTGGCCCACCGCGACATCAAGCCGGCCAATCTGCTGGTCCGCCATGGTCGGGTCCATCTGATCGACGTGTTCTTCGCCGAGGTCCGTCCCAGCCCGTGGCGGCAGGCGGTCGACCTGGCCAACATGATGCTGGTGCTGGCCTGCCGCTCCGACGCCGGGCAGGTCTACCAGCGGGCCAGGCTGCAGTTCCGCGACGAGGAGATCGCCGAGGCGTTCGCCGCCACCAGCGGCATCACCATGCCCTCCCAGCTTCGCAAGACCATGCGCGAGCAGGGCCGCGACCTGCATGCCGAGTTCCTGAAGCTGCTCCCCGAATGGGCGCCCCCGGTCGCCATCCAGCGCTGGAGCCTCCGCCGGGTCGGCCTGATGATCGGGGTCGCCATGCTCGTCCTGCTGGCGCTGGTGACGGCCCTGAACAGCTTCGGGGCGGCGGGGCTGCTGTGAGGCGCCTGACCCTGCTGCTGGTGGCGGCCTGCCTGCCGCTGGCCGGCTGCGCCGGATCGCTGACCGGCACGGACCTGCTGCAGGCGCGCCAGCCGGCCTGCGAGTACCAGGGGCGGGAGGGGACCTCGCTGGTGCTGCTGATGGCCCAGGCGGTGCCGTCGGCCAGCCAGCTCCCCTGCGTCGAGCTGCTGCCGGCCGGCTGGGCGGTGAGCGACATCTTCGTCCGCAACGGGTTGGCGCGGTTCGCGCTCGACTCCGACCGGGTCGGGATGCGCGCGGTCCAGGTGGAGCTGCAACAGTTCTGCAGCTTCGGCCGTGTCTCCAGGGTGCCGTCCGACCATCCGGGCACCCGCCGCTACCAGGAGGTCATCTCCATTCAGCCGGGCAGGCGTTACCAGGGCGCGATCTACTACCTGTTCCCTGGTGGCTGCGTCACCTACCGGCTCGACTTCCGCAGCGACGAGCAGGCCCGCCCCCTCGGCGAGGTCAGCCTGGCCCTCGGCTTCGTGGCCAGGGACGCCATGCGCAAGACGCTCAGCGACTTCAGCGACGGCCGGCTGCGGCTGGACCCGCCGGCCGGGGATCGGTGACCCCGTGAGCAAGCTGTGGACCCTGCCAAGGCACCCTGGTGACATGGTCCGGCTGCTGGCCGGGGTGGCCATCCTGGTCGCCTGCACCGCCGTGGTCCGTCCCGACCACATCGGAGTGCTCGAAACCGACGTGTTCCGGCTGGTCAACGATCTGCCGACGGCCTTGTTCCCGCTGTTCTGGGTGGTCATGCAGGCCGGCAACGTGCTCGCCGTCGGGGTGGCCGCCGTGGTGGTCGCGGCCACCCGGAGGTTCTGGCTGGCCGCCAACCTGGCCATCACCGGGGTGGGGGTGTGGCTCGCGGCCAGGATGATCAAGGACCTTGTCGGCCGCGGCCGGCCGGAGGAACTGCTCGACGGCGTGCACATCCGCGGGGGCCAGGACGGCGGCCTCGGCTTCGTCTCCGGGCATGCCGCCGTGGCCGTGGCCATCGCCACCCTGATCACCCCCTACCTGGGCCGCCGGGCGCGCTGGATCTTCTGGGCGGTGGCCTTCGGGGTCTGCCTGTCGCGCATGTACGTCGGCGCCCACCTGCCGCTCGACGTGGTCGGCGGGGCCGCCCTCGGCTGGGCCGCCGGAGCCCTCGTCCACCTGCTGCTGGGCGCGCCGGGAGGCCGGCCGACACCCCACCGGGCGGCCAAGGCCATGGCCGAGCGGGGGCTCCAGGTGGTGGAGGTGGCGCCGCTCGGTGGGCGCGACGCCCGCCGCTCGGCCCGCTTCCAGGCCGTCACCGCCGACGGCCAGCGGCTGTTCGTCAAGCTGATCCCGCGGGAGCGGCGCGACGGGGACCTCCTCTACCGGGCCTGGCGGCTGCTGGTCATGCGCCGCCGCGCCGAGCCCGGCCGGTCGAGCGGCGGCGCGCCCGCCCAGCAGGTCGAGCGCGAGGCCTACCTGGGCCTGCTTGCGGGCACGGCCGGGGTCCGCACCCCGAGGGTGGTGCTGGCCGGCCCGTACGGCAACGGGGGCGGGCTGCTGGTGCAACGGCTCGTCCCCGGCGGCTCGCTCGGGGACATCGACCCGGCGACCGTCGGCGACGCCACCCTGGCCGCCGTCTGGCAGGAGGTGGCCAGGCTGCACCGGGCCGGGATCGCCCACGGCGACCTCGGCCGGCACAGCGTGGTGGTCGACGACGACGGGCGCCCGTGGCTGGTCGACTTCGACCACGCCGAGGCGGTCGCGCCGGCACGCCTGCGCCAGGCCGACCTGGCCGAGCTGCTGGTCAGCCTGGCCGTGCGCTTCGGCCCGGGCCGGGTCGTCGCCGGCGTCGGCGACGCCTTCGACCAGGAGACCCTGGCAGCCGCGCTGGCCGCCACCGCTCCGGCGGCCCTCACCCGGGCCACCCGCCAGGAGCTGCGCGAGCGCCGCGGCCTCTGGGACGAGCTGACCCGCCTGCTGGCCGCCCCGGCTCCGGCGCCTGCAAGGGAGCCGATGGGCCCGGCCAACTAGCCTGACCGGCCAGAACACCGGTCAGGTATCCGGTTCGAGGGGGTTGTGTGGCCGCCGTTCGAGGACACTCTAGGCGTCGATCTTCTGGCCTTTGCCGATCACCACCACGCCACCCTGGGAGACGACGAACCGCTCCCGGTCCCGTTGGAGGTCGACCCCGATCTGGGCGCCGTCGGGGACCTGGACGTTCTTGTCGATGATGGCGTTGCGCACTACCGCACCTCGGCCGATGTCGACGTCGTGCATCAGCACCGACCCCTCGACCTGGGCGCCGGCGTGGCCGCGGACCCCGGGGGACAGGATCGAGCGGCGCACCGTCGTCCCCGACAGGACCACCCCGGCGCTGACCATCGAGTCCAGCGCGTGCCCGGTCCGCCCTGCGCCGTCCTCGAACACGAACTTGGCCGGCGGCAGCGGCTTGTGCCAGGTCAGGATCGGCCAGCGGCGGTTGTAGAGGTTGAACACCGGGTGGACCGAGATCAGATCCATGTGGGCCTCGTGGTAGGCGTCGAGCGTGCCGACGTCCCGCCAGTAGCCGCGGTCCCGGTCGGTGGCCCCGGGCACGTCGTTGTCGGCGAAGTCGTAGACCTCGGCTTCGCCCCGCTCGACCAGCATGGGGATGATGTTGCCGCCCAGGTCGTGCTTGGAGTCCTCGTCCTTGGCGTCCAGCGACACCGCCTCGATCAGCGTCGCGGTGCGGAAGACGTAGTTGCCCATGGACGCGAACACCTGGTCGGGCGCGTCGGGCAGGCCCTTGGGGTCGCTCGGCTTCTCCCGGAACGCCTGGATGCGA
Source organism: Actinomycetes bacterium (assembly GCA_035490035.1). Classification (GTDB taxonomy): domain Bacteria; phylum Actinomycetota; class CALGFH01; order CALGFH01; family CALGFH01; genus CALGFH01. The sequence goes on along the minus strand of DATHIG010000394.1, from coordinate 5,554 downwards.
CGCCCGTCGGGAGCGGTCTCGATGACCCCGAACTGGTTGGCGTCGCCGATCGGCACCCGGATGCCGGCCACCGTCACCCCGGTGCCGGACTCGATGTGCTGCTCGACCATCTGCCGCGGGTCCATCCGGTACACGTGGTCGGCCCCGAACACGATCACGTACTCCGGCCGCTCGTCGTAGACCAGGTTGAGGCTCTGGAAGATCGCGTCGGCCGACCCCGCGAACCAGTGCGGCCCCCGCCGCATCTGTGCCGGGACCGGGGTCACGTAGTTGCCGAGCAGCGGCGACAGCCGCCAGGTGGTGGTGATGTGCCGGTCGAGGCTGTGGCTCTTGTACTGGGTCAGGACCGCGACCCGGACGTAGCCGCCGTTGACCAGGTTGGAGAGCACGAAGTCGACCAGCCGGTAGTCTCCCCCGAACGGCACCGCCGGCTTGGCCCGGTCGGCGGTCAGCGGCGCCAGCCGCTTGCCCTCACCACCGGCAAGGACGATTGCGAACACGTCGGGCTGCGCCATGGCAGAAGAGTAGCCCGAACGGCCGGCTGACGAAACATTCGCCTGGCCGCCAGCGACCTTCTTTGCGCATTCGATGACGCCGCCCAAGAAAGTGGTTAGAATTCTGACCATGAGCGAAGCGATCCCCTTCACCGAAGTGAAGGCTCACCTCTCGGAGCTGGTGGACCGCGTCTCACGTGAGCACGACCGGGTCGTGGTGACGCGCAACGGCCGTCCGGTCGCCGTGCTCATCTCGTCCGACGAGCTCGAGGGCCTCGAGGAGACCATCAACCTGCTCTCCGACGACGAAGGCCGTGCGTCGCTTCGCCAGGCCAAGGCCGAGGACGAGGCGGGCCAGGCCGAGATCCTGACCTACGAGCAGGCTCGCGAGCGTTTCGGGTCGCGGTGACGCCGTCCAGGCCCACCGGACGGCCCTATGATGTCGCCATCACGCCGGAGGCGCAGCGTCAGCTCTCCCGCCTGCCCGAGAAGATCGTGACCGCCGTGCTCGAGGGACTCTACGGCTCGATCGCCCGAGCTCCCTGGCGGGCCAGCAAGCCGCTCCACGACGAGCTGGCCGGCCTCAGGGTCGCGCGTCGCAGCGAGTACCGGGTCGTGTTCCGCATCGACGAGTCCAAGCACCTGATCGTGATCCACCGCGTCGATCACCGCCGCGACGTCTACCGGCCGCGATGAAGGCGCGTCCTGGCCTGGCTGCGTCGTGGCGTCGCGATGCCGGTCGGGTCGAGCGGCTCGAAGCGCCCTCGATCAGCGGGTCGCATCCCCTGCGAGCAGGGCGGCCGGCTCGGGTGAGGGCCCACCGTCTGGGAGCCAGTCGCCGCCGGAGCGAACGAATCGGTACCATAGCCGGTCGCGGCCGAAGCGGAGCTGCACGTCGCCGCGGGTGACGCGGTTCCGCCAGGCCCGTGCCGCGCCCGGAGCGGCGGGGCGGTCCAGCGCCGCCCGCCCATCGGCCAGGTCCTCGGGTGCGGGCTGCCAGGTGGCACGCAGGGCGTCCAGCCCACCCTGACCGGCCTGCTGCCAGGTGATCGCCCATCGCAGCAGCTCCCGGGAGGTCATGCCGGCCGAGGCGGCCAGCGCAGCCAGGCCGTTGCTGCCCAGCAACGCGGCCGCGCGGCGTGCCAAGTCGGACTCCAGGTCGAGCGACAGGCCGCCGTCGCCGGAACCGGTCGCCAGCTCCCAGGCGCGGGCCGCGGCGTCGGCGGCCAGCGCGACCAGGTCCTGCTGTCGTAGTCCGGAGCCGGGTGGCGGATCGACCGACAGCACCGCGGGCCGCCCCGGGCGTTGCGGCGGCAGCGGAGGCGTGGGCAGGGTGGCCACCGGTCGGCGGTACGCCTCGCGCGCGTCGATCCCAGGGTCCGTGGCCGGTTCGGGCCGGGTTGCCAAGCCCGGCGACGGGTCGGTTGGCCGCCGCCGTGAGCGGAGTCCCGCGAGGACTTCGTCGCGGCCGCGCCCGCGCAGAAGCAACAGCGCGAACGGGTCGGTGTCAAGCGCGTCGGCCACCAGGTAGCAGACCGCGGCGGCGTGCTTGCACGGGTCCGCCCAGTCCGGGCAGGAACAACGCGGCTGCAGCTCGCCAGGGCCGGGTAATAGATCCGTCCCCGCGCCACGTACGTCGTCGGCGACCTCCGGGAGCAGCTCTCCGTCGAGCAGCGCCGCGGCATGCCCGATCTGCGCGGCGATTGCGTGCAGCACCCGGTCCCACTCGGTGGCCTCGAGCGTCCGCACCCGCACCCGGACCTGGTAGGGCCGGGCGCGGCTGCCCTGGACGGCGGCGCGAACCTCGCCGGGAGCGATCGCCAGCTCGCCGACGGTGCCTCTGCGCGCGTAGGTGCGCCCGCGGGGCAGCCGGTTGGGGTCGAGCCGCGCTCGCTCCTCGAGGGCGGTCACCCAGGCGTCGCCCCACCAGGTCCGGCCGAAGCCACGCCGCCCACGCGGGCTCCTGACCGTCCGCGATGTCCGGCCGGTCTGGCTCGTCACGTTGGCTCCCGCAGGCTGATCAGCTCGGCCAGCTCGGTGTCCGACAGCTCAGTGACCCATGCCTCCCCGGCCCCGACGACGGCCTCGGCGAGCCCGCGCTTGGACTCCAGCAGCGTGGCGATGCGGTCCTCCAGGGTGCCTTCGGTGACCAGCCGGTGGACCTGGACCGGCCGGTCCTGCCCGATCCGGTACGCCCGGTCGGTGGCCTGGTCCTCCACCGCCGGGTTCCACCAGCGGTCGTAGTGCACCACGTGGGTGGCCCGGGTGAGGTTCAGCCCGACACCGCCGGCCTTGAGGGACAGCAGGAACACCGGCGCCGCGCCGGCCTGGAAGCGGGCGACCATCTCCTCCCGGCGGCGGGCCGGCACCTGCCCGTGCAGGAACAGCGTTGCCACGCCACGGTCGGCCAGATGGGACTCGATCAGCCGGCACATCTCGACGTACTGGCTGAAGACCAGCACCCCCTCGCCCTCGTCGAGGATGACGCCGAGCAGCTCGTCGAGGGCGGCCAGCTTGCCGGACCGACCGGGCAGAGGTCCGGGTTCGTGCAGGTACTGCGCCGGATGGTTGCAGATCTGCTTGAGCGCGGTGAGCAGCGCGAGCACCAGCCCGCGCCGCTCGATCCCCTCGGCCGCCGCGATCTTCGCCAGCGTCTCGCGGACCACCGCCTCGTACAACGTGGCCTGCTCGGCGGTGAGCGGCACCACCCGGTCGGTCTCCGTCTTGGGCGGCAGCTCCGGGGCGATCTGCGGGTCGCTCTTGCGGCGGCGTAGCAGGAACGGGCGGACCAGCCGGGCCAGGCGCTGGGTGGCGCCTGGGTCACGGTAGCGCTCGATCGGGACCGCCACCGAGCGGCGGAAGCGTTCCAGCGGGCCGAGCAGGCCAGGAGTGGTCCAGTCCAGGATCGACCACAGCTCGGTCAGCCGGTTCTCCACCGGTGTGCCGGTCAGCGCCACCCTGGCCGCGGCGGGGATCGCGCGGAGCTCCCGCGCGGTGCGAGAAAGCGGGTTCTTGGCATGCTGCGCCTCGTCGGCGGCGACCAGGCCCCAGGCGACCTCGGCGAGCATGGCGCGGTCGCGACGCACGACCCCGTAGGTGACCAGCACCACCTCGTCGGCTGCCACGTCCTGGAGGTGCCGCTCGCCGCCGTGGTACCGCCGTACCGGGACATCGGGGGCGAACCGGGCCAGCTCCCGTTCCCAGTTGCCAAGCAGCGAGGTGGGGCAGGCCACCAGCGTCGGCCCTGCCTCGAGGGCCCGCCGGTGCAGGTGCAGCGCGATCAGCTGCACGGTCTTGCCGAGCCCCATGTCGTCGGCCAGGCAGCCGCCAAGGCCAAGGGCGCACATCTGGGCGAGCCAGGAAAGGCCTCGGCGCTGGTATGGCCGCAGCGTGGCGCGCAACCCTTCCGGGGGTTCGATGCCGTCCGAGCCGTTCCCCGCTGCTGCCAGGCGGCCAGCAAGGTCGGCCAGCGCGTCGTCGGGGTGGAACTCGACTGCCTCACCATCCACATCGAGGGAGCCGGTCAGCGCGGCAGCCAGCGCCTCGGCGCCGGTGACCTGGCGTGCTCGGCGGCGGCGGAGCCGGTCGAGCAGCTCGCGGTCGACCCGCACCCAGCGGCCCCGCAGCCGCACCAGCGACCGCTTGGTCTCGGCGAGGACGGCGAACTCCTCGTCGCTCAGCGGCTCGCCGTCGACGGTCAGCTGCCAGCGGAAGCGCAGCAAGGCGTCCAGCCGGAAGGTCGGCTCGGCCGCACCGGCCGGCGCCGGGGTCGACAGCACCGCGGCCCGCGCGGCCAGTCCGTCGCCGAACAGGTCGGCTGGCCACAACACCTCGATGCCGGCACCACCGAGCACCTCGGCGCCGACGTCCAGCAGCTCGGCCACCTGCTCCTCGTCGAGGGTCACCTCGGTAGGGGTGGCCGCCCGCAGGATCGGGGCCAGCGGCGGCCACGCTCGCGAGCCTCGGCGCAGGGCCAGCAGCAGCTCGACCTCGGCCTGCTCACCGAGACGGGCGAGCACTGCCGCCGGGGCGCTCCACAACTCCCCCGCGTCCACCACCAGACTGGGGTCGGCGATGCTGCGCAGCTGGACCACGGCGGCAAAGGGCTCGTCCTCCTTGGCCGGCGGCTCGATGCGGAGCCGCACCCGAACGCCGGCGTCCAGCCCACGGTCGGTGTCCGCCAGCCAGTCGGCCAGCTCGTCCACCCGCACCGGCGCGGCCGCGGAAAAGGCGCTCGCCCCGCAGGCGTGCACGGCCGCGGGCGTGCGAACCAGGGTGTCGGCGATCGCATCCCACAGCTCATGGATCAGCGCCTCGGGTGATCGCAGCCGGACGGGGCGACCCCTGTCCACGGGCAGGGCGTGCGCCTGCGGCGGCATCGCGGCGGCGATCCGCCGCAGCAACTCGAGGTCGGGCGCGTCCAGCGGCCCGACTCGCCATGCGTCGTACCCGGCTGGGCTGGCGGCGGGCAGCAGGCGCCCACGTGCGACCAGGCCAACCCCCGCCGCGGCCGCGGCCGACCATGCCGCCAGCGTCGAGGCCATCTCGTTGGCAGGGGCGGCTAGCAGAGCAGGCAGCGCCGTCGCCAGGGGCAGCAGTCGCCCGCGTACACGTCGACGTCGCACACCCCGACCTGCCGGCAGCACCAGCTCGATCTCGTCCGGCCCTTGCCCGTCGCCCCACACGGCGAACCCGCCGGCACGCGGCGGGTCCCCTGGAAGGAAAACGGCAGAAAGCTCGCGGCCCAGACGCACGGCGGGCACTGTACCGCAGGGCTCACCTTGCCCGTTAGCGCGCTTGGGCTTGGTGAGGACCTGGTCGGCGTACGTTGACCCCGACGAATACCCCGGCAGAGCTGGCCTACACCGGGACGTTGAGGGTGGCAATCATGCCGTCGGTGACGGTCCCGGTCATCGTGGCCAGCTGCAGCGAGTAGCCGTCGCTGAAGACGTTGTCGGTGTCCAGCGAGGTCTGCGTCATGTTCTGCAGGCTCTGGCTGTAGCCCTCGGTCGCGTAGACCAGCCTGGACGTCTCCTCCGGAAGTGCCAGCTGGGAGGTCC
>DATHIG010000393.1:0-3671 GCA_035490035.1 Actinomycetes bacterium | reverse complement strand
CTCGGCCGGCTTGGCCTTGGCCGGCGCCTTGGTGACCTGCCAGGTGGACTCGGGCCAGACGAAGGCCTCCAGCAGCCCGTCGTCGACCTCGACGATCTCGTCGGCCTCGACGATGCGGTCGTCCAGCAGCGGCACCTGGCGCGCCTCGCCGGACACGTTCTTCAGCCTGGCCAAGATGACCCTCCTGCTAGAATTCGGATATGACCCGGTGGAATGTGTCGACGCGGCTGCTGGAGTGGCTGCTGTTCGCGCGGCGGCTGCCGCCGCTGGAATGGCGCGCGCCGCAGGGTCCGCCGTGGCCGCATGAGCACCTGCACGGACTCGGCATCTCGCAGATCCCACCCGAGGCCCGTGAGAACGTGATGCGGCACACCGGGCATGTCCACGTCGACTTCCAGCCGGAACGTCGCCGCTAGAGCAGACGTGCGCGGTAGGTGATCTGGAAGCTGATCTGGGCCCAGCGACCCTCGTCGTTGGCGCCCTGCTCAAGCGGGTCGTCGGTCACCGCCGCGAACTTGCAGGTATCGCTGACCGTGGGCGTCGCCTTGAGCTGGTTCTCGAGCTCGGCCAGGACGGCGTAGGCGCGGTCGCGGGCGGCCTTGATGACCGTCTCGCCCTGGCCCGGCTTGACGACCCTGATGGCCCCGGCGACCACGACGTTGTGGTCGTGGCTGATGCCCTGTGGGCCGCGCAACCCGACCGCCTCACGGTTCGCGGTGGGGGTGCCGAACAGGACGATGGATTCCTTGGGGGTGTCGGCGGCCAGGTCGCCGGTGGCCACCGTCACCAGGGGCGGGCCGATGATGCCGGCGCGGGCGTCCAGCAGCGCCTTGAGGGCGTCGAAGAACGCCGGGATCGAGGACGTGGCGGCCATCAGAATACGAGGCTCGCGCCCCGTCGCTGCTCAGGTCGGGTCGCCTCCTCTAGCTCACGACAGGACTCGTGCCAGTACTCAGGCGGGCCGGGGACGCCAAGCCGCATGACCTCTAGATGCATCCCATCCTCGCCGATCAGCTTCCAGCAGCCGGTGCAGTACATCTCGCGCCGGTTCCTCCGCATCGCGTGTCCTCTCAGGCGGCCAGCGGCTGGTGATAGGCGGCCAGGACCGAGTCGGCCAGCGGGATCCCGTAGGGCTGGTAGCTGCCGCGGCCGGCGGTGGCGAGCAGGATCGTCCCGGCGTCGTTGGTGATCGAGGTGGCCCGGTCGCCGATGTTGGACGGCACCAGCGTCGCCCGGGCGATCCGCAACGCGGCCTCGCTGACCGGGCCGGGGACCTGGTCGTGGCCCCGCACGTACTCGACCACCACGTTCGAGATGCCGGAGCGGATCGGGGTCGTCCCGTAGGCGTAGTTGCTGGTGGCCCGCAGGATGCCGTCCTGGCCCAGGGTGAACCCGGCCAGGTCCTGGGCGACCCCGTTCACGGTCACGCTCAGCAGCTTGGTTGCCCGCGCCGACCACAGCCGCAGGTCGCCGCCGGTCCCGTGGTGGGTCTCGCGGGTGTAGCGGGGCACGAAGGCGACGTTGCAGCGCTGCGGGCGCTCGAGGTCGTCGAGCAGCGAGATCCGCTTGGCCAGGATGTCAGCGTCGGAGACGCCGGCGTTCGGGATGGCGCCGGCGTCCCAGGCCTTGGCCGCAGCGAGGGTGAACAGCAGGTCCCCGACGACCTCGACCTGGGTCTTCTTGGTCACGCTCTGGCTGCCGATGGCGCCCGACCAGGCGACGTCGAAGACGGTGACCTCGGGCTGGCCGGCCAGCACGAAGCTGTACTTGCCGGTCGAGACGTGGGTCACCGTGCCGCTGCCCGGCCCGGCGGTGCCGTCGGGGCGGGTCAGGGTCACGGTGCAGGTGCCGCCGGCGGGGCCGTCCAGGTCGGTGAGCGTCCCACCCGAGGAGAACTCGGCGGTGGGCTGGACCGGCGAGAGCCGCTCGGTGAGCAGGTCGGCGGCCATCAGCCCGACTGGTAGAAGCCGAGGGTCGCCGACACATCCGCGGTCACGTCGGTGCCGTCTGGGATCACCACGAAGTCGTGATAGGTGAGCGGCACGATCGCCGAGTCACCGGCGGCAGCATTCGGCCGGAAGCAGACCAGCAGCTTGGAGATCAGGTTGCCGGCCAGCGCCGTCCAGACGATGTCGGGGATGATGAAGTTGAGGGTGTTCGCGGTGTCGTTCGGGGCGGGGACCGCCGCCAGGTCGGTGTCGGTGAGGACCTTGCGGGCCTGGTTGGTCTGCTCGTTGTTGGCCGCGGCCAGCAGCGCCGCCAGGTCGTCGTAGTTGTTGAGAACGTCGTCGGCCTCAAGGCCGGTCGTCTCCAGGAACAGGACGATCAGCGCGGCGTTGGCGGTGGAGGTGAGCGCCGGGGTGCCGGCGGCGGTCACGACGAGGCTGTTCTCGACCGCGTAATAGTAGTAGGCGATCTTGCCGCGGGCGATGTTCATGACCTGGTTTGCCACGTTCAGACCCCTCCGGTTGCCTCGATCACGCCGCTACCTGCCCCAGCCTGTTCGACCTGCCCACCGCCACCTGCTGCCGCCTCGACGGCGCCGCTGCCCCCGCCGGCGCCCTCGACCCACCGGGGCGGCGGGAGGCCACCGGCCACGGCAACCACTAGCGCCGCCTCGGCTTCCAGCGCCGGCCCCAAGGTGCGGAGCTTGAGACGCGCCAGCGCCTGGCCGGCCTCGGTCTCGGCGGCGTGGCCGAGCACCCGCAGCTTGCCCCGCCCGATGGCCGGTGCGGTCTCGGCCTCGACCGCCTGGCCGACGGGGATGATCTGCTGACCGAGCAGGTTGATCGGCTGGCCGGCTTCCACCTCGACCGCCGGGGCGATTGCGGCGGTCTTGCGGCGCCCGATCCCTTGGCCGGTCTCCGTCTCGGTCGCCTGGCCGATGGCGCGGGTCTTGGCCCGCCCGATCCCTTGGCCGGTCTCGGTCTCGACGGCCGGGCCGACCGCCCGGGCCTTGGCCCGCCCGATGGCCTGGCCAGCTTCCAGCTCGACCGCGTGGGACAGCGAGCGGGTCTTGCGCGGGACGATGGCCTGCGCGGTCTCAGCCTCGACGGCGTGGCCGACCGGGATGATCTGCGGGCCGGGCTGGTCGACCGTGATCGCCTGGCCGGTCTCGGTCTCGGTCGCCTCGCCGACCGCGCGGGACTTCAGCCGGCCGAGCGCCTGCGCCGCCTCGACCTCGGTGGCGGCCACCAGCGTCCTGGTCTTGCGGGGCGTGATCGCCTGGGCGGTCTCTGCCTCGACAGCCTCTGCCGTGGCTCGGGTCTTCAGCCGACCGACGGCCTGAGAGGTCTCGGTCTCGGTGGCCTGGCCGACGGCGATGGTCTGACCGCCGCCGACCGGGACCGGCTTGAGCGAGCCCAGGAACGCGTTCTTGACGTCGGTGTTCGTGCTGGACCCGGTGATCGACCCGGTGTCCCCGGCCGTCAGGTCGTCGACGCGGGCGGCGGTCAGGTTGCTGGCCTGGAAGACCTCGGTCCACCCGGCCGGCTGGGTCCACGTCGAGGTCCCACCAAACCCGGTCGCCAGCCAGATCAGCAGGGTGTTGTCGACCACCGTGTCGGCGACCTGGACCGCCGGGGTCGAGGTCGCGCCGGTGTTGCTGAACTCGTGGTCGAAGCCGCTGAACGGGTCCCCGGAAACGACCGCGCCGCTGATGCGGTGGGCGC
>DATHIG010000392.1:0-6885 GCA_035490035.1 Actinomycetes bacterium | reverse complement strand
AGCGAGTACTTCGGGTCGCGCTTGCCTTTGGGCCGGCCCAGGTGGGAGCAGCAGACCACCCTCGCCCCCCGGTCCAGCAGCCATCTCAGGGTGGGGACGGCGGCCCGGACACGCAGGTCGTCGGTGACCTGCCCGTCCTCCAGGGGCACGTTGAAGTCGTTGCGGACCAGGACCCGCCTGCCGGCGACGTCGGCCCGGTCGACCGTGCGCAGCTCCACCGGGCTACAGCTGCTCGCCGATGAGCACGGTCAGGTCGACAAGACGCGAGGAGTAGCCCCACTCGTTGTCGTACCAGCCGAAGACCTTGGCCAGGTTGCCGTTGGCCTGGGTCAGGGGCGAGTCGAACACGCAGGAGGCGTCGTCGCCGACGATGTCACGGGACACGATCGGGTCGGTCGAGTAGCGGATGATCCCCCGCAGCGGGCCCTCGGCGGCCTGCCGGTAGGCGTCGTTGATCTCCTCGACGGTGGCGTCCCGGCTGAGCACCACGGCCAGGTCGGTCAGCGACCCGTCCTCCACCGGGACCCGCAGGGCGATGCCGTCCAGCTTGCCCTTGAGCTCGGGAATCACCAGGGACGCGGCCTTGGCCGCGCCGGTGGAGGTCGGGATGGTGTTGACCGCCGCCGAGCGGGCCCGGCGCAGGTCGCTGTGCGGGAAGTCGAGGATGACCTGGTCGTTGGTGTAGGCGTGGATGGTGGTCATGAAGCCCTTCTCGATCCCGAAGGTGTCGAGCAGGACCTTGGCCATGGGAACCACCGAGTTGGTGGTGCAGGAGGCGTTGGAGATGATGTCGTGGCTGGCCGGGTCGTACTTCTGGTGGTTGACGCCCATGACGATGGTGACGTCCTCGTCCTTGGCCGGAGCCGAGATGATGACCTTCTTGGCCCCGCCCTTCAGGTGCAGGCTGGCGTCGTCCCGCTTGGTGAAGCGGCCGGTGGACTCGATGACCACGTCGACCCCGAGGTCGCCCCAGGGGAGCTGGGCCGGGTCCCGCTGGGCGCTGGCCAGGACCCGCTGGTCGCCGACGGTGATCGACTCGTCGTCGTAGCGCACGTCGCGGTCCAGCCGTCCGAAGGTCGAGTCGTACTTGAGCAGGTGGGCCAGGGTCTTGTTGTCGGTCAGGTCGTTCACGGCGACGACCTCGACCGCCTTGCCTTCCGCGGCCCTGAAAAAGTTGCGGCCGATGCGGCCGAAGCCGTTGATGCCGACGCGGACGGTCATGGCTTCCTCCCCGGGGATTGAACGTTCCGGCTCATTCTTCCCTACCCGCGACGGGTGCCGTCAACGCCTCGATGCGCCGGAGACGAGCCAGCACCCCTCCTTTGGAGCGCGGCGGGTCCAGCAAGGCGCCCAACTCGGTCAGGCTGGCGTCCGGGTGGGCCAGGCGCAGGGTGGCGACCTCGGCCAGGTCGGCGGGCAGGCCGGCCCAGCCGACCTGGGCCACCGCCTGCTCGACGGCCGCGACCTGGGACATGGCGGCGGCGACGCTGCGGCGCAGGTTGGCCTGGTCGGCGTTGGCCAGCCGCACCGCCTCGCGTCGCACCTCGCGCCGGATGCGGCCGTCCTCCCAGGCCAGATAGGCGTTCTGGGCGCCCATGGTGACCAGCGCGCGGCCGATCGCCTCGCCCCCCTTGACCACCACCCGGTGCTCGTCGGGGCCGCGCACCCCGATCCTGGCCGGTAGGCCGAGGCGGACCAGGACCGCGGCCAGGTCGGTGGCGGTGCGCTCCTCGGGGGCGCCGATCTCCAGGTGCGGCCCGCGGGTCGGGGCCGACACCGAGCCGCGGCCCAGGAACGCGCCCCTGGCCAGGCAGGCGGCCGCCTCCCGGCTCCTGACCAGGCCGCCGGCCACCCCGAAGCTGAGCCGGCCGGCGCCGTCGAGGATGCCGCTGTCGGTCAGCACCCGCTCGACCCGGTCGGCCAGGACCAGCTCGTAGCGGGCCCGTGGGGCGAGCGCGCCGGCCTCGCGGACCCGGAAGTCGGGACGGACCCCGTAGCCGGCGTGCAGCAGCCAGAACGCCAGCCGGGCCACCCCGCCCGACCCGGTGGCCAGCACCAGGGTGAAGCGCGGCCCGAGCGTGCCGCCGATGTGGAGGGTGGCGGCGAAGCGCAGCAGGGCGGCCAGCAGGGCGCGGCGCTCGGTCGGCGAGACCGGCCGCAGCGCCGCCAGCTCCTCCTTCACCCGGACGGTGAACTCGCCCCTGCTCATCGAGGCACCCCTCTGGGGTTCCCCGAACCCCTCCGGCTCATCGAGGCACCCCTCTGGGGTTCCCCGAACCCCTCCGGCTCATCGAGGGCACCCCTCTTCGGTTCCCCGGACCCCTCCGGCTCATCGACGATCCTTCTAGGCCAGTTCCTTGAGGGCGGTGGCCAGGCGGGCCGCGTCGTGGCTCCCGGGGGCGTCGTCGGTGGCCAGGTCGGCGTGGACGACCGTGGCCCCGAGGGCGGCGAACGCGCGCACCTCCCTGGCCGCGGTGGCCGCATCACGGGGCCGCTGGCACAGCACGGTGGTCACCCGCAGCCCCGGGCAGTGGTCGAGGATCGCGGCCAGGTGCCCCTCCGGCGGGAAGCCGCTGGTCTCCCCCGGCTGGGCCTCCAGGTTGCAGATGTAGACCAGCCGTTCCGACGCCTCGACCAGGGCGGCGCCGAGCTCGGGCACGAGCAGGTTGGGGATCACCGAGGTGAAGGTCGAGCCGGGTCCGAGCAGGATCAGCCCCGCCTCGCGCACGGCCTCGACGGCGGCCGGCACCGCCGCCGGCCGTCGCGGCTCCAGCCAGACCGACTCCACCCGGCCGCTGGCCGTGGCGATCGCCACCTGGCCCTCGACCTGGTGGCCGTCGACCCGGCCGCAGAGCCGCACCGGCACCAGCGTCGCGGGGAGAACCTGGCCGTGGACCCCGAGCCACCGGGAGGCCACCTCGAGCGCCTCCAGGAACCCGCCCTTGAGGTCGATGAGCGCGGCCAGGGCGAGGTTGCCGAGGTTGTGGCCGGCCAGGTCGCCGCGCTCGAACCGGTAGCCGAACAGCTCGCGGACCTCGACGGCCGGGTCGGCAAGGGCGAGCATGGCCTTGCGCAGGTCGCCGGGCGGCAGCAGGCCGAGGTCGCGGCGCAGCCGTCCCGACGAGCCGCCGTCGTCGGCCACCGCGACCACCGCGGTCGGCTCGACCCCCAGCAGCCGGAGCGCGGTCAGGGTGACGGCCAGGCCACGGCCGCCGCCGAGCGCCACGACCCTCACTCGCGCTCCACGTCCCGGTGGGTGACATGGGCCCGGTAGCCCTTGTCGGTCAGCCAGCCGGTCAGGGCTTCGGCCAGCACGACGCTGCGGTGCCTGCCCCCGGTGCAGCCGATGGCGACGGTCAGGTATTGCTTGCCCTCCTGGACGTAGCCGGGAAGGGCGCTCTCCAGCAGCGCCTCCAGCCGCGCCAGGAACAGGCCGGTGCCGTCCTGGGCGAGCACGTAGTCACGGACGGCCGGGTCGGTCCCCGGCAGGGGACGCAGCTCGGGGACCCAGTGCGGGTTGGGGAGGAAGCGGACGTCGACCACCATGTCGGCGTCCAGCGGCAGGCCGTACTTGAAGCCGAACGAGGCGACGGTGATCAGCAGGCCGGCCGCCTCGTCGGCGAACGCGGCCAGGATCTTGGCCCGCAGCTCGTGGACGTTCAGGTCGCTGGTGTCGACCACCAGGTCGGCGTCGGCGCGCAGCTCGCGCAGCAGGTCGCGTTCCAGCCTGATCGACTCGACCACGCGTTCGCCGGCCACCGGGTGGCGCCGGCGGGTGGCCTCGAACCGGCGGACCAGTGCCTCGTCGGAGGCCTCGAGGAAGACCACGCGCAGGTTGATGTCCTGCGCCCGGAGCTGGGCGAGGGCGCGGGGCAGCTCGGACACGTCGGCCGCGAAGGCGCCGCCGCGGGCGTCCATGACCAGGGCGACGCGGGTGCGGTCGCGGCCGACCACGGCCAGCTCGGCGACCCGCCCGATCAGCGAAGGTGGCAGGTTGTCGATCACGAAGTAGCCGAGGTCCTCCAGCACCTTGGCCGCCTCGGAGCGTCCGGCGCCCGACAGCCCGGTGATCACGACGAACTCGACCGCGGCCGCCCGCAGCCGGTCCTCGGTCCGCAACTCCTGGGTCATGGTCTGGTGGCCCCCCCGGCACCGTGTAGATGGTCGTAGACCACCTTAGCAAGCTGTGGGCCCAGACCGGGTACCTGCTCCAGCTCCTCGAGGTTGGCCTGGGCGGCCTTGCGAGCCGACCCGAAGTGGCGGACGAGCTGCCTGCGCCTGGTCTCCCCCACCCCTGGGATGCCGTCGAGGACGCTGCGGGTCATGGAGCGGCCGCGCAGCTTGCGGTGGTAGGTGATGGCGAACCGGTGCGCCTCGTCGCGGACCCGCTGGAGCAGGTACAGGGCCTCGCTGGTGCGGGGGATGACCACCGGGTCGGGAGTGCCGGGCAGGTAGACCTCCTCCATCCGCTTGGCCAGCGACACCACCGCCAGGTCGGGGCTGGCCGAGGCCCGCACCGCGTCCAGCGCGGCCGCCAGCTGGGGTCGGCCGCCGTCGACCACGATCAGGTTGGGCGGGTAGGCGAACTTCCTGCGGCCCCGATCGACCGGGGCACCCCCTCGGGGTTCCCCGGACCCCTCCGCCTCCACCTCCTCCTCGGGCTGGTCGCGCTCCGCGGCCAGGCGGGCCAGGCGGCGGGTGAGGACCTCGCGCAGCGATGCCACGTCGTCCTGGCCCTCGACCGAGTGGACCTCGAACCGGCGGTACTCGCTCTTGCGGGCCAGGCCATCCTCGAACACCACCATCGACCCGACCACCTGGTTGCCCTGGAGGTTGGAGATGTCGTAGCACTCGATCCGCAGCGGCGCCTCCGGCAGGTCCAGCGTCTCCTGGAGCTCCTTGAGGCCGCGGGCGCGGGCGTCGAAGTCGCTGGCCCGCTTGAGCTTGTGGGTGGCGAAGGCCTCGCGGGCGTTGGCCGCGACCGTCTCCAGCAGGGCCCGCTTCTCGCCCCGGCGGGGCACCCGGAAGTCGACCGGCCCGCCGCGGAGTCCGGCCAGCCAGGCCCGCAGGCCGTCGGGGCCGTCCGGCTGGACCGGCAGGAACACCTCGCGGGGGACCTCGTCGGCCCGGTCGCCGTACAGCTGCTGGACGAAGGTGGCGGCCAGGGCGGGGGTGTCGAGGGCCTCGACCTTGTCGACCACGAACCCGCGCCGCCCCACCACCCGGCCGCGGCGGACGAAGAACACCTGCACCGCCGCCTCGAGGTCGTCCTCGGCGAAGGCGGCGATGTCGAAGTCCTCAGGGCTGGAGGACACCATCTGCTGGCGCTCCATGGCCTTGCGGACGCTGGCCAGCTGGTCGCGCAGGCGGGCCGCCAGCTCGAAGTTGAGCTCCTCGGCGGCCTGGCGCATCTCGGCCTCCAGCCGCTGCAGGGTGGGCCGGGTGCGGCCGTCCATGAAGGCCACGAAGTCCTCAACGATGCGGCGGTGGTCCTCGGGCGAGACCCGCCCGACGCACGGCCCGGAGCACTTGTTGATGTCGAACAGGATGCACGGCCGGCCGAGACGCCGGTGGCGGTCGAACACCCCCTTGGAGCAGGTGCGCATCGGGAAGGTGCGCAGCAGGAGATCCAGTGTCTCCCGGATCGCATAGGCGTGCGCGTAGGGGCCGAAGTACCTGGTGCCCTTGCGCTTGGCGCCTCGCTCGACCCGCGGCCGGGGGATCTCGTCGCCCACCGGCACGGCCAGCCACGGGTAGGACTTGTCGTCGCGGTAGCGGACGTTGTAGCGCGGCCGGTGCTGCTTGATCAGGTTGTACTCGAGCTGCAGGGCCTCGACCTCACCCGAGACCAGCATCCACTCCAGGGACGCCGAGGCCTCCACCATGGCCGCGGTCCGCGGGTGGAGGTTGCGCATGGGCTGGAAGTAGCTGGCGGTCCGCTTGCGCAGCGAGATCGCTTTGCCGACATAGATCACCCGCCCGTCCCGGTCGCGGAACAGGTACACGCCAGGATGGTCGGGAATCGCCTCTGGCTTCGGTCTTGGGGTGGTCGCGACGGTCATGTAGCAAGTTTAGGCGCCGACCAGACAGCCTACGTCGAAGCGACCAGACGAAATACGTCGGCCCCGAGCAAACGGTTCGGCCCCGGGCCACGAACCTTGCACGACACAAGCAACCAGCCGGGTGGACCAAGCGCCCCCGGTGGCTGCGCCAGGGCCCAGCTCTGACGGTTCAGAACAGGGCGTGGGCCAGCTGGCCGACCAGGTCGACCACGATGTGCCCGAGCAGGACCAGCAGCACCCCGGCCAGCGACAGCAGCGCCGTCAGCAGCAGCGATGGCAGTGGGTCGTGGGCCAGCGACGTCCAGTAGGCGTCGAGGACCACCCCGAGCAGGCTCTCGGGCCGGCGGTCCATGGCGGGCTCCCCTGCGAGGCGTGTCCGGCTCGAGGGTACCCCGTACAACCCGGAGGACGTAGAGCTGACCCGGGCTCGGGGGTCACGAGCCGGCCGAGGCCTACCCGGCCTTGGCCGCCTTGGCGGCCCGGCGCGGCCGCTTCCTGGCCGCGCCGTTGGCGGCCGGCGGGTCGGCGAACGGGACCGGCTCCAGGCCGAGCGACCCGGCGAGGAACTGGCCGGTGTAGGAGCCGGCGGTGCGGGCGACCCGCTCGGGCGCGCCCTGGGCGACGACCTGCCCGCCCCGGTGGCCACCCTCGGGGCCGAGGTCGACGACCCAGTCGGCGGTCTTGACCACGTCGAGGTTGTGCTCGATCACGATCACCGAGTTGCCCGAGTCGACCAGCCGGTGCAGCACCCCGAGCAGCTTGCTGACGTCCTCGAAGTGGAGGCCGGTGGTCGGCTCGTCCAGCACGTACAGGGTGCGGCCGG
>DATHIG010000391.1:0-17181 GCA_035490035.1 Actinomycetes bacterium | reverse complement strand
GCCGGCGGGGCTTCGACCGGCTGATCTACCTGTGGGGCGCCGACCACCACGGCTACGTGCCCCGCATGCGGGCGGTGGTGCGCGCGTTCGGCGACCCCGACGACACCGCCGAGTTCGTCATCAGCCAGATGGTGAGCCTGGTCCGGGCCGGCGAGCCGGCCAAGATGAGCAAGCGGGCCGGGGACATCGCGACCGTCGACGACCTGCTGGACGAGGTCGGCAAGGACGCGGCCCGGTACACGATGCTGCGCTACTCGGTCGACACCCCGATGGAGTTCGACATCGAGGCGGTCACCCGCCAGTCGATGGACAACCCGGTCTACTACGTCCAGTACGCCCACGCCCGCATCGCCAGCGTCACCCGGCAGGCCGAGGAGGTCGGGTTCACGCCGATCCCGCTGGACGCGGCCGACCTGGGGTTGCTCGACCACCCGATGGAGGTCGCCCTGCTGCGCCGGCTGGCCGCGTTCGAGGAGCTGGTGATGCTGGCCGCCGGCCAGCGCGCCCCGCACCGGCTGACCCGTTACGCCGAGGAGCTGGCGGCCGCCTTCCACCGGTTCTACGCCGAGTGCCGGGTCCTCACCGACGACCGGGCCGTGTCCAGCGCCCGCTGGTGGTTGCTGCTGGCCACGCGCCGGGTGCTGGCCAACACCCTGGCCCTGATCGGAGTCGAAGCCCCCGACCGGATGTAGCGCCCCAGGCGGGGGGGTCGGGCAAGATGGACCGGCCATGCTCGGACTGACGGGAGGGGACGTGGAGGGGCTCAGGGTCGGGATGCTCGGGTGCGGTGCGGTCGGGACCGGGGTCGCCCGGTTGCTGGTGGAGCACGCCCAGCCGGTGCGGGACCGGGCCGGGGTGCCGATCGCGCTGCAGCGGGTGGCCGTCCGCGACGTGACCCGCAAGCGCGACCCGGCCGTCGACCCGACCCGGGTGAGCGGCGACGCGGCCGCGGTGGTCGCCGACCCCGAGGTCGACGTGGTCGTGGAGGTGATGGGCGGGATCGAGCCGGCCCGCTCGCTGATCCTGGAGGCGATCCGGCTCGGCAAGCCGGTGGTGACCGCCAACAAGGAGCTGCTGGCCACCCACGGCGGCGAGCTGTTCGACGCCGCCGACGCCACCGGGGTCGACCTCAAGTTCGAGGCCGCGGTCGGCGGGGCCATCCCGATCGTCGCCCCCCTCAAGGAGTCGCTGGCCGGGGACCGGGTCCGCCGGGTCCTCGGGATCGTCAACGGCACCACCAACTACGTGCTGTGGCGCATGGCCTCGACCGGCGCCGGCTACGCCGAGGCGCTGGCCGAGGCGACCGAGCTGGGGTATGCCGAGCCCGACCCGAGCGCCGACGTCGAGGGCTTCGACGCCGCCGCCAAGTGCGCCATCCTGGCCAGCCTGGCCTTCAACACCCGGGTGGTGGCCGGCGACGTCTACCGCGAGGGCATCACCGACGTGACCGCGGCCGACATCATGGCCGCGCGGCGCATGGGCTACACGGTCAAGCTGCTGGCCATCGCCGAGGAGATCGACGGCGAGGTCAGCGCCCGCGTCCACCCGGCCATGGTCCCCGACGCCCACCCGCTGGCCGGGGTGACCGAGGCCTACAACGCGGTGTTCGTCGAGGGCGACGCCGTCGGCCGGCTGATGTTCTACGGCCGGGGTGCCGGCGGCCGGCCGACCGGCTCGGCCGTGCTCGGCGACCTGGTCGCCGTGGCCCGCGGCCGCCTCCAGGGCGCCCGCGGGGTCGGCTGCACCTGCGTCTACCGGCGCCGGGTGCGCGGCATGCAGGACGTCGACACGCAGTACTATGTCGCGCTCGACGTCGCCGACCGGCCGGGCGTGCTCGCCCAGGTGGCCGCCGTGTTCGCCGAGCACGGCGTCTCGATCCGCTCGGTACTGCAGCGCGGCAAGGGGGAGGAGGCCCAGCTCGTGCTCGTCACCCACCTGGCAAGGGAGGGCGCGGTGCAACACGTGCTCGACGGGCTGCGCGGGCTGCCGGTTGTCGGCGACCTGGCCAGCGCCATGCGGGTCGAGGGCGAGGAGGCCGACGAGGTGCTGGGGTGGTGAGCCGGGTGGAGGAGCGGCGGGCCTGGCCGGGGCTGATCGAGCGCTACCGGGACCGGCTCCCGGTGGGGCCGAGCACCCCGGTGGTGACCCTCCTGGAGGGCGGCACCCCGCTGGTGCCGGCGCCGGTGCTGTCGGCCCGGACCGGCTGCGACGTCTGGCTCAAGGTCGAGGGGGCCAACCCGACCGGGTCGTTCAAGGACCGGGGGATGACCGTCGCCGTCTCCAGGGCGCTGGAGGACGGGGCTCGGGCGGTGCTGTGCGCCTCCACCGGCAACACCTCGGCATCGGCCGCCGCCTATGCGGCCAGAGCCGCGATCCCCTGTGCGGTGGTGATCCCCGAGGGCCGGATCGCGCTCGGCAAGCTCGCCCAGGCGCTGGTCCACGGGGCCACCGTGCTCAGCGTCGACGGCTCCTTCGACGACTGCCTCGTCCTGGTCAGGGAGCTGGCCGAGCGGCACCCGGTGGCGTTGGTCAACTCCGTCAACCCGCTGCGCATCCAGGGCCAGAAGACGGTCGCCTTCGAGATCGTCGAGGCGCTCGGGCGCGCGCCCGACGTCCACTGCATCCCGGTCGGCAACGCCGGCAACATCACCGCCACCTGGCTCGGCTACACCGAGGCCACCGACGAGCGGCCGATGATGCTCGGGTTCCAGGCCGCCGGGGCGGCGCCGCTGGTCGTCGGCGCGCCGGTGGAGCGGCCGGCGACCATCGCCAGCGCCATCCGGATCGGCCGTCCGGCCTCGGCCGATGGCGCCCGCCGGGCGGTCGCCGAGTCGGGCGGCCGCCTGGCCGCGGTCACCGACCGGCAGATCCTTGCCGCCTACCGCCTGCTGGCCCGCGAGGAGGGCGTGTTCGTGGAGATGGCCTCGGCCGCCTCGGTGGCCGGGCTGCTCGATGCCGGGGTGGAGCGGGGCAGCCGGGTCGTCTGCACCGTCACCGGCAACGGCCTCAAGGACCCCGACTGGGCCCTGGCCGGCGCGCCGGCGCCGACCCGGGTCCCCGTGGACGTCGCCGCCCTGGCAGGCGCCCTGGGCCTGGAGTAGCCGGAGCCGAAGGAGGAGCCGCTGCGCACCGGTCAACCCTGACCGACGGTAGGCTTCCCTCCCATGAAGCCGTCGATCCACCTACGGGCGCCCGCGACCAGCGCCAACCTCGGTCCGGCGTTCGACGCGGCCGGGGTCGCCCTTGACTGGTGGGACGAGCTGGAGGTGCGGCAGGCGCCGGTCGACGCCATCCAGGTGAGCGGCGAGCAGGCCGAGCTGCTCCCGACCGGACAGGACAACCTGGTCGCGGTGGCCATGCGCCGGCTGGCCGAGGCGGCCGGGGCGTCCCTGCCGCCGCTGCACCTCTCGGTGGTCAAGGGCTTCCCGCTGGGGCGCGGGTTCGGGTCCAGCGCCGCGGCCGTGGTCCTCGGCCTGGTGGCGGCCCGTGCGCTGGTCGCCCCCGACCTGCCCCGGGCCGAGCTGCTGGCGCTGGCCTGCGAGCTGGAGGGCCATCCCGACAACGCGACCCCCTGCCTGCACGGCGGGGCGACGCTGGCCTGGGTCGACGCCGGCCGGCCGCGCTGGCGGACCATGCCCCTCCACCCTGACCTGGTCGCGCTCGCCCTGGTCGCCCCCGAGCCGATGGCGACCAGCGAGGCCCGCCGGCTGCTGCCGGAGCGGGTGCCGTTCGCCACCGCCGCCCACACCGGCGCCCGGTCGGCCCTGCTGCCGCTGGCCCTGGCCGGCGACGCCGAGCTGCTCCTGCCGGCCACCGAGGACCTGCTCCACCAGCCGGAGCGGCTCCTCCACACCCCCGACGCCGCCGCGCTGCTCGAGCTGCTTCGGGCCAAGGGCCACGCCGCCTTCCTGTCCGGCGCCGGACCGTCCCTGCTGGTCCTCTGCCCTCGCGAGGCGGCCGCCGGCGCCCTGGCCGACGCCGAGGAGTCGCTGCGGTCCGCCGGAGCCGACGGCTGGCGGGTCCGCCAGCTGGAGCTGGCCCGCCAGGGTGCCCTCGGCAGTCGACGCCCGGAGTAGACTGCGGACTCAAGTTGCCTGCCTCTCCGCCGAAGGATGAGGCAGCTTCTTTCGAGCCGCTGCCAAATGACGCGGAGTCTCCCGTGCCCGACAAGCTGACCTCGCCCGCTGGCGAGGAGTTCATGCTGGCCGACGCCTCGGTCAACCGCGTGCTGGTCAAGGGCGTCGTGGCCGTCATGCACGCCCGCACCGAGCGTCTCTGGTCGACCAAAGAGGGCGACATGTTCCTGTGCGCCGACGCCGAGGGGAACCTGGACGCCGAGAAGGCCATCGGCGCCGGCTTCTACTGGCGCGACACCCGGTACCTGTCCGACTTCATGCTCCAGGTCGACGGGCATGCGCCGCTGCTGCTGTCGACCTCGGCCGACCGGGTCTTCGCCAGCCACGTCGACCTGGCCAACCAGGACCTGGTCGAGGAGGACGGCACCATCGCCGCTGTCCAGGGCACGGTCAACATCCGCCGCACCCGCGTCATCGACGGCCGCCTGCACGAGCGCATCCGGGTCAAGAACTACAACGCCGCCGCGGTCGACCTGACCGTGCGCCTGACCTTCGGCACCGACTTCGCCGACATCTTCGAGGTCCGCGGCCTCAAGCGGGCGACCAGGGGCAAGATGGCCCGGCCCAAGGCCGGCCGGCAGTCGGCCGCGTTCGCCTACGCCGGCGAGGACGGCGTGTTCCGCGAGACCCGCATCGCCTTCGAGCTGGAGCCGACCGAGGTGATGGTCGACGACGAGCAGGTGGTGGCCGAGTGGCGGCTGCGGCTGCAGCCGACCCAGACCGAGATGATCGCCCTCACGGTCGAGCCGAGGGCGGCCTCCTCGCCCAACCCGCCCGAGCGGTCCTTCGACGTCGTCATGCACGACCTGCGCCGCTCCTACGAGTCCTGGGAGCGATCCTGCACCCGGATCTGGACCGACAACGAGCTGTACAACTCGCTGCTCTCCAGGGGGATGCGAGATCTCAGAGCCCTGCTGACCCCGACCAGGCACGGCAACCTGGTGGCGGCCGGGATTCCCTGGTTCGTGGCCCCGTTCGGCCGCGACGCGCTGCTCACCTGCCACCAGACCCTGATGCTCAACCCCGACCTGACCCGGGCGACCCTCGAGGTGCTGGCCGCCTTCCAGGCCGACGAGGTCGACGAATGGCGTGACGCCCAGCCGGGCAAGATCCTGCACGAGCTGCGCCAGGGGGAGCTGGCCGGTGCCGGCGTGATCCCCCACACCCCCTACTACGGCTCGATCGACTCGACCCCGCTGTGGCTGCTGCTGCTCGGCACCTACTACCGGTGGACCGGCGACCTGGAGTTCTGCAGGAAGCTGCTGCCCAACGTGGAGCGGGCCCTTGCCTGGATCGCCGACTACGGCGACCGCGACGGCGACGGGTTCCTGGAGTACCAGCGCTCCAGTCCGCGCGGCCTGGTCAACCAGGGCTGGAAGGACTCCCACGACTCGATCGGCCACGTCGACGGCAAGCTCGCCGAGGGCCCGATCGCCCTGGCCGAGGTGCAGGGCTACGTCTACATGGCCAAGCTGCGGATGGCGGAGGTGTTCGAGGCTCTCGGCAACGCCCCGCGGGCCGCGACCCTGCGCGGGGAGGCGGCCAGCCTGCGAGCCGCCTTCAACGAGCACTTCTGGGTCGAGTCCGAGCAGTTCTTCGCCATGGCCCTCGACGGCGACAAGCGCCAGGTGGCCGCCATCTCCTCCAACCCGGCGCACGGGCTGTACTGCGGCATCGTCGACCAGGAGAAGGCCGGTCCCATGGCCCGGCGCCTGCTCGCGCCCGACATGTTCTCCGGGTGGGGCGTGCGCACGCTCTCCAAGTCGGCCGCCGCCTACAACCCGATGAGCTACCACAACGGCTCGATCTGGCCGCACGACAACGCCATCATCGGTGCCGGGCTGAAGCGCTACGGCTTCGCCAAGGCGACCAACCGGCTGGCCACGGCGATGTTCGAGATGGCCGTGACGGTCGACGACATGCGCCTGCCCGAGCTGTTCTGTGGGTTCACCCGCCGGTCGCCGAACCGGCCGGTGGCCTACCCGGTCGCCTGCTCGCCCCAGGCATGGGCCGCCGGGGCGCCGTTCCTGCTGCTCCAGGCGATGCTCGGGATCTCGGCGAACGCGCCGGCCAACACCATCAACGTCAACAAGCCCCATCTTCCCGGATGGCTCAACACGGTCGAGCTGCACGACCTCCGGGTCGGGAGCTCGACGGTGTCGGTGGTGTTCCAGCGCCAGGGCGAGATGACCGGGTTCTCGTTGCTCGGCAAGGACGGCGACGTCCGCGTGCTGATGGAGGAGTGACGCCTGTTGCGCTCTCCGAGCCCAGGCCCGTACAATGCGAGGCGTCTCAGTCGCTGGCCAATTCAGTCGACGCCCCCGCCATATCGGCTCATCGTTTCGGCGAATCCTGCCACGCTCGGCACGGATCGTTGGCGATGAACGCGGTGCCCGGCAGGCGGGCAGCCAATCCTTCACGGGGGTGCACGGCGAAGCCGGCCAGCGGTGGCAACCACCAGTTCCGTTCGAGCAGTCGACCGGGTCACGTGATCGGACGCCAGCCTCTGGCGGTGTGCGGTTCATGCCGCGCCGCCCGGCCCCGTCGACGGGAACAGGATTAGGAGCGAGAACGAGCTTCTCCCCACGGCGCCGCATTCCGGCGCTCTGTCTTCAAGAACCCGGCAACCGGGTGGCGACCTACGGTCTCCGGCGCATCCAGCCGGCACGTCGTCGCCTCACAGGAAGGTGAACATGGCAACTACCGAACGCGACATCCTCGAGGGGAAGGTCCTGCCAGAGCTGCAGGCGATCGCCTCGTCCATGGGTGTCCAGGGCTACCAGCGGCTCCGCAAGGCCGACCTGATCGGCGCGATCATTGCCAAGGCCCAGGGTGTCGAGTTCGCGCCTTCGTCGACGCCGGCACGTGGCCGGCGGGGGGGAACGACCACTGAAGCCCCGGCCGCGGCGCCCGCCCAGCCGGAGCTGCCTGGCGCCGGCGAGGCCGATGCCGCCGCCGACGGCGCGGAGCGCCGGACCCGCCGCCGGGCCCGGTCCGCCGCCGGGGCCCAGTCGGCGCCGGAGGTGCCCGGGGAGTCTGGTGGGGATGCCGTTGGGGACCGGGGGCAGGCGGTCGAGGTCGTCGGGAACGGCGGCCAGCCGGGCGGCGCCGGCGCCCCACCCGCGACCCTGACCCAGCCCGGGCCCGCCGAGGCGCAGCCCGCCGCCCAGCCGGCGGCCGAGCCGAGCCGCAACGGTGAGGTCGCCCAGGCCGGCCAGCCGGCCGCCGAAGCGGTCGCGACCCCGGCCCAGCAGCCGGCCGAGGCCGCCGGGACCCCGGCGCAGCCCCCCCAGGCCGGTGCCCCCGCGGGCCAGCCCACCACCGGCGCCCAGGGCGAGCAGCAGGCCCAGGGCGAGTCCAAGGCCGACGGCCCGGCCGGCGCCCAGCAGCAGCGCGGCGACGCGCAACCCGACCAGGGCGGCGACCGTGGCCAGCGCCGCGACCGTGACCGCGACTGGGGCGGCCAGGGCGGCGGCGGTGGCGGCCGCTGGGAGAACCAGCAGGGCCAGGGCGGTGGCGGCCGGCGCCGCAACCGCAACCGGAACCGCAACCGCGGCAACCGCTTCAACGAGCAGGGTGGCGGCAACGTGGCCCTGCTGGAGCGGCCCGACTACCGCGACCGCCAGCAGGCCGACGACCGGCCAGAGGTCAGCCGCACCGGCACCCTCGACATCCGCTCACAGGACGGCTACGGCTTCCTGCGGGTCAACGGCTACCTGCCGGGCTCCGAGGACGTGTACGTGCCGCTGTCGATGATCCGCCGCATGGGCCTGCGCCGCGGCGACCAGATCGAGGGCACGGTCAAGCTGCCCCGCGACTCCGAGAAGTACGCGGCCCTTTCCCGGGTCGACAAGGTCAACGAGCTCGATCCGGAGGAGGCCCGCGGCCGCCGCGACTTCAAGGACCTGACCCCGCTGTACCCCCTGGAGCGGCTGCGCCTCGAGCACAACCCGACCGAGATCTCGACCCGGGTGATGGACCTCATGTGCCCGATCGGCAAGGGGCAGCGCGGGCTGATCGTCTCCCCGCCCAAGGCGGGCAAGACCACCCTGATGAAGCAGATCGCCAACGCCATCAGTGAGAACAACCCCGAGGTGTACCTCATCATCCTGCTCACCGACGAGCGGCCCGAAGAGGTCACCGACATGCAGCGCTCGACCAAGGCGCACGTGATCTACTCGACCTTCGACCGGCCGAGCGAGGAGCACTGCCAGGTCGCCGAGCTCACCATCGAGCGGGCCAAGCGGCTGGTCGAGTACGGCAGGGACGTGGTGGTGCTGCTCGACGGCATCACCCGCCTGTCGAGGGCCTACAACCTGGCCACCCCGGCCAGCGGCAAGATCCTGTCGGGCGGGGTCGACTCCTCGGCCCTGTACCCGCCCAAGCGGTTCTTCGGGGCCGCCCGCAACCTCGAGGAGGGCGGGTCGCTGACCATCCTGGCCACCGCCCTGGTCGACACCGGGTCTCGGATGGACGAGGTCATCTTCGAGGAGTTCAAGGGCACCGGGAACATGGAGGTGCGCCTGGACCGCAAGCTGTCCGAGCGTCGCATCTTCCCAGCCCTCGACATCGACGCCTCCTCCACCCGCAAGGAGGAGCTGCTGCTCTCCGAGGAGGAGCTGGTCGTGGCCTGGAAGCTGCGCCGGGTCCTCGGCGCGCTGGACCCCGCCCAGGCCCTCGAGCTGGTGGTGGACCGGATGCGCCAGAGCAAGACCAACGCCGAGTTCCTCCGCCACATCCAGCGAGCCAACATAAGCTAGGGCAATCCCTCGACCATGGCACAGGCGCTCTCGAGTGGCGGTGCGGGGAGCCGGAGCTCCCCCACATGGAACAGGGACGACCAGACGCATTGTTCTAGCTGACATAACACCAACATCGGCAAGGGAGCTGCGAGCACCCATGAAGCAGGGCATCCACCCCGAGTACCAGGCCACCACCGTGCGTTGTTCGTGCGGCGAGGAGTTCCAGACCCGTTCGACCGTTTCCGAGCTGCGGGTCGACATCTGCTCCAAGTGCCACCCCTTCTACACCGGCAAGCAGAAGCTGGTTGACACCGGCGGCCGTGTGGAGCGCTTCGAGCGCCGCTACGGCAAGCGCAAGGCGCCTGAGTCGGCTACCAACGCCTGAGCGGCGCTGACCGACGTGAGCGAGAGCAAGACCGGCAAGAAGCAGCCGTTCTACTACGGCGGCCAGGCCGTCCTGGAAGGCGTGATGATGCGCGGCCAGGAGGCCTGGTCGCTGGCTGTCCGCCGCCCCAAGGGCGAGATCTACCTCGAGCAGCACACCCTGCGGCCCCTGTCCGCCAGGGTGCGCCTGTTCAAGCTGCCGTTCTTCCGCGGCATCGGCGTGCTGGCCGACTCGCTGGCCATCGGCGTCAAGGCCCTGGCCATCTCCGGCAACCAGGCCCTCGAGGAGGAGGAGCAGCTCACCGACAGGCAGATGGGCTGGTCGCTGGGGATCGGCGCCGCCTTCTTCACGGCCCTGTTCATCCTCGCCCCGGCGGCAGGGACCAACTGGCTCTCGGCGCAGCTGCCCAACAACCTGGTCTTCAACCTGGTCGAGGGGGTGGCCCGGCTCGCCTTCTTCCTGCTCTACATCCTGGCCATCTCGATGCTCAGGGACATCCGGCGGGTGTTCCAGTACCACGGCGCCGAGCACAAGACGATCCACTGCTACGAGGCCGGCCTGCCGCTGGAACCGGGCAACGTCGACCGCTTCCCGACCTTGCACGTCCGCTGCGGGACCAACTTCCTGCTGATCCTGTTCGTGGTCACCCTGGTGCTGTTCACGGTCCTGTTCTCGGCGCTCGGCCGGCCGCCGCTGTTCGTCCGGGTGCCGCTGCAGATCCTCGCCGTGCCGGTGATCGTCGGCATTGCCTACGAGGGCATCCGCCTTGGCGCCGGCCGGGAGCGCTCGTCCCTGGTCGGGGCATTGATGAAGCCGGGCCTGTGGCTGCAGATGCTGACCACCAAGCCGCCAAGCCGCGACATGATCGAGGTCGCCATCCGTGCCCTCGAGCAGGTGCTGCCGCCGGCCGAGCGGGCCAGGGTCGCACCCCTGCCCTCCCCGCTGGTCGCCGGGAGCGGTGCCGCCGTCGAGGACCTCGCCGGTCCCGGCGCCGGGGCCCCGTTGGCGGTCGAGCCGGCCCCGGAGGGCCCTCCAGCCAAGGGCGGCTGACATGTTCGAACGGCTCGACGAGATCGAGCGGACCTACGACGACATCGAGCGGCAGCTCGCCGACCCCGAGGTGCTTGGCGACCACGCGCGCCTGATCGAGCTGTCCAAGCGCCACGCCGAGCTGGGGGAGGTGGTTCGGACGTACCGGGCCTGGCGGTCGGCCGACGAGGACCTGGCCACCGCCCGCCAGCTCTACCGCGAGGAGCGCTCGGCCGAAGGCAGGGCGCTGCTCGACGAGGAGATCGCCGCCGCCCAGGCCCGCCAGGCCGAGCTGGACGAGCAGCTGCGGCGGGCCCTCGTCCCCAAGGACCCCAACGACGGCAAGGACGTCATCGTCGAGGTGCGGGCCGGCACCGGCGGCGACGAGGCCGCCCTGTTCGCCGGCGACCTGTACCGGATGTACCTGCGCTGGGCCGAGCAGCACGGCCACAAGGTCGAGGTGCTGTCCCAGAGCGACTCCGACCTCGAAGGGATCAAGGAGGCCGTGTTCGCGGTCAAGGGCAAGGGGGTCTGGGGGCGGCTGAAGTACGAGGCCGGCGTGCACCGGGTGCAGCGGGTCCCGGTGACCGAGTCCCAGGGCCGCATCCACACCTCGGCGGCCGGGGTCAACGTCCTCCCCGAGGCCGACCCGGTGGAGGTCACCGTCGACCCGAACGACCTGAAGATCGACGTGTACCGTTCGACCGGCCCTGGCGGCCAGTCGGTCAACACCACCGACTCGGCGGTGCGCATCACCCACCTGCCCTCCGGGATCGTGGTGGCCATGCAGGACGAGAAGTCCCAGATCCAGAACCGCGAGAAGGCCCTGCGGGTGCTGCGGGCGCGGCTGCTGGACCGGGCCATCTCCGAGCAGCAGGCCCAGCTGACCGCCGAGCGCCGCTCCCAGGTCCGCTCCCTTGACCGCTCGGAACGGGTCAGGACCTACAACTTCCCGCAGGACCGGGTCACCGACCATCGCATCGGCCTGTCCGTCGGCGACCTGCCAGGGGTGCTGGAGGGCCGCGGTCTCGACCGGATCATCGACGAGCTGGCGGCAAGGGACGCCGAGGCCGCCTTCGCCGCCGTCGAGGCGACGGCGTGACCGCCGGCGTCCGGGAGGTCCTGGCCTGGGCGACCGGTGAGCTGGCCGCCGCCGGCTGCGTCTCGGCCAGGGCCGAGGCCGCCTGGCTGCTGGAGGAGGCCCCCGACCGCCCGACGCTGGAAGCCATGGTGGCCCGGCGGGTTGCGGGGGAGCCGCTGCAGTACGTGATCGGATGGGCGCCGTTCGGGCCCCTGAAGCTGCGGGTCGGGCCGGGCGTGTTCGTCCCCCGTCCCGAGACCGAGGGCCTGGCCGACCGGGCGGCCGCCCTGAAGCCCCGGATCGCGGTGGACCTGTGCACCGGGTCGGGGGCGATCGCCTGCTTCCTGGCCGCCGAGGTCCACGGGGCCAGGGTGCTGGCCACCGAGCTGGACCCGAGGGCGCTGGCCTGGGCCCGCATCAACGCCGAGCGGTTCGGGGTCGAGCTGCTGGCCGGCGACCTTGACCAGCCGCTGCCGGCCGAGCTCGCCGGCCAGGTCGAGGTGCTCTGCGCCAACGTCCCCTACGTGCCCAGCGGGTCGATCGCCACCCTGCCGCGGGATGTGCGCGACCACGAGCCGCTGCTTGCCCTCGACGGCGGCCCGGACGGCCTTGACGTGCTCCGGCGGCTGGCCCCGCGGGCCGGGCGCTGGCTCGCTCCAGGGGGCCGGCTGTTCTGCGAGATCGGCGAGGACCAGGCCGAGGCGGCGGTGGCCCTGTTCACCGCGGCCGGTCTGGTGGAGGTCGTGGTCCACCCCGACCTGGCCGACCGCCAGCGGGTCATCGAAGGGACCCGGTCGTGACCGCGGACCAGCTGGAGGACCCGCGGGTCATCCGGGTCTCCGACGACGAGCAGCAGTGGCCAGGGCTGCTGGAGGTCGGGGGGGAGGTCATCGCCAGGGGCGGGCTGGTGGTGCTGCCGACCGACACCCTCTACGGGGTCGGCTGCGACCCGTTCAACCCTTCGGCGGTGGAGGTGCTGTTCGCAGCCAAGCAGCGCGGCCGCGACCTGCCCCTGCCGGTGCTGGTCCACACCTGGCGCCAGGCCATCGGCCTGGTCGAGGAGGTCAGCGAGCAGGCGCAGGCGCTGATCGCGGCCTGGTGGCCGGGGCCGCTCACCCTGGTCATGCGGGAGGCCGCCGGCATCGGCTGGGACCTCGGCGAGTCGCGGGGGACGGTGGCGGTGCGCATGCCCAAGCAGACCTTCGCGCTGGCCCTCATCCAGCGGACCGGTCCGCTGGCCGTGTCCAGCGCCAACCGCTCGGGCGAGCCCAGCCCGCGCGAGATCCCGGCCATCCTCGAGCAGCTCGGCGACCACGTCGGGGTGTTCTTCGACGCCGGCCCGGCCGCCGAAGGCCCGGCGTCCAGCATCGTCGACCTCTCCGGCCGGCGCCCGCGCCTGCTGCGCGAGGGCGCCATCCCGGCCGGCGAGCTGGAACGCGTCCTCGAGGAGCCGTTCGACGATGGCGCCTGACCCGCAGGACCCGTTCAGCGTGCTGTTCGTCTGCACCGGCAACATCTGCCGGTCGCCCACCGCCGAGGCCCTGGCCCGCCGCGAGCTCGCCCGCTACCCGGGGGCGGCGCTGCGGGTCTCCTCGGCCGGCAGCCACGCCCTCGAGGGCAACCCCGCCGCCAGCCGGTCGATGCTGGCCGCCTCCACCAGGGGAGCCGACCTGGAGCGGCATTTCGCCCGCGAGCTGACCAGGCGGCGGGTGCGGGCCGCCGACCTGATCCTGTGCATGGCCGCCGAGCACCGGCCGTTCGTGCTCAGCTACGACCGCGCGGCGGCCAGGCGGACCTTCCTGCTGGCCACCTTCGCCCGCGCCGCCGCCCAGTGGGAGTGGCTGGCCACGACGCCGGCCGAGCTGGTCGAGCTGGCCGCCGAGCATGGCCGCGAGCTCGACGGCGACGACATCGACGACCCGCTCGGCCACCCCGCCGAGGCCTACGCGGCCTGCACCGAGCGCCTGGACGGCCTGGTCACCCCCGTGATCGCCGCCCTGGCCAAGACCCTGATCGCCCGCCAGGCGACGTGATAGGTTAGCTGGCCTCGTGGGCGACCTGCGCTCCTACCTCCTCGTCGCCGTCATGGCGGCCGGGCTCACCTACTGCCTGACCCCGCTGGTGCGGGCGGTGGCGATCAGGATCGGGGCCGTCGACCGGCCCGGCGGGCGCAAGATGCACGCCATCGCCACCCCGACCCTCGGCGGGCTGGCCCTGTTCTTCGGGTTCATCGGCGGACTCGGGCTGTCATCGCTGCTGTTCCCGCGGCTGTTCATCTCCTCGGAGGCGGCCGGCATCGCCATCGGGGCCTCGCTGATGGTCGGTATCGGCATCGTCGACGACCTCAAGGGCCTGTCGGCGCCGGTCAAGCTGGCCGGGCAGATCCTGGCCGCCACCACCATGACCGTGGCCGGGGTGCAGGTGCTGTTCTTCTGGCTGCCGTCGTTCGGACCGCTCCACGAGGGCGTCATCAGCCTCGCCCCCGAGCTCGGGGTGCCGATCACCGTGCTGCTGGTGATCGTCACCGTCAACGCGGTCAACCTGGTCGACGGCCTCGACGGGCTGGCCGCCGGGCTGGTCGCCATCGGGGCGCTCGCCTACTTCGTCTACAGCTACCGAACCGGCGCCTCGGGCCTGATCGCCCAGGATTCACCGGCCCCGCTGCTGAGCGCCCTGCTGTTCGGGGTCTGCGTCGGCTTCCTGCCCCACAACTTCAACCCGGCCCGGATCTTCATGGGCGACACCGGCTCGATGCTGCTCGGCACCCTGCTCGCCGGGGCGACCATCACCGGCATCGGCCGCACCACCCAGCCCCAGGCCGGCGACCAGTTCGCCCTGCTGATCCCCGTTGCCATCCCGATCCTGGTGCTGGCCCTGCCGTTCCTGGACACCCTGCTGGCGGTCGGGCGGCGGGTGCGGTCGGGCGCCGGGATCATGACCGCCGACAAGCAGCATCTCCACCACCGGCTGCTGGAGATCGGCCACTCCCACCGCCGGGCGGTGCTGATCCTGTACGCCTGGAGCGCCCTGCTGGCCGGCTCGGTGGTCGCCCTCTCCTTCACCGGCCCCCGCCGCGTCCTGCCCTTCTTCCTGGTCGTGGTCGCCTGCGGCGTCTTCGGCCTGCTCTCCCCGCGCTGGCGCCGGCGGCCCGCGCCGTAGCCGCGCTACAGGTCGGCGATGGCGTACAGGCGGTTGCTGGCGTCGCTGGCGGCAAGGACGGTGCCGCGCCCGCCGGCCGCGGTCACGGCCACCACCTGCTGGCTTCCGGCGCCAGGGGTCAGGTCCCGGCCCGCCCAGCTCCCGCTGCGGTAGACGGCGAGGAAGGGGTGCTGGCGGAAGTCCCGGTAGGCCACGAACACCACGCCCTGGGAGGTCGCCACCCGCGGCAGGACGCCCGGGGTGACGAACTGGCGGCCGCGGTAGGGCCCGGACGCGTTGCTCAGGTAGACGACGTGGGGGCCGTCCCGCTGGAAGACGACGTGGTTGTTGCCGACGCCGGAGCGGAAGGCGTCGGGGTTGAGGTCGATCCGGCCGGCGAACGACAGCTGCCGGAAGTCCCAGTCGGCGGTGCAGTCGGCCGACCCCGTCCAGATGTGGCCCGAGGTTCCCTGGGCGCCGTCGTTGCGTGACCAGAACAGGTCGGCGCCGCTGCCCCCGGCGCTGGCCGGCTTGAGGACGATCGACGGATGCTCGTCGTCGACCGTCGGGTTGATGGTGATCTGCTGCTTGATGATCGGGTCGATGCAGTCGGCGACGCCGGCCCGGGCGGCGCCGCCGCCCCGGCCAGCAGGATCGAGAGGGCCACCAACCAGAGACGCCGTCGCATTCGCACCATCTCCCCGCTCGGTGAGAGCGGATTCTACCTCGCGGGTCAGGAGCGGACGACGACCGTTCCCTTGAGGTCCTTGACCACGGCGTTGACCTTCTGGACGGCGTCGCCGAGGGTGATGGTGCAGGGGATGACGACGCCGATCTCGACCACCCGGACCTTGGTGGGGCCGCAGCGGACGGTGGCGCTGCGGGCGCCCGGCTGGAGCCTGCTGCGGATCAGGCCGACGATGCGGGTGACGTCGATGATCGGCTTGGCCGGCTCGAGGGCGAACCGGCCGCTGGCCTTGCCGGCGTCGAGGTCGCGCAGGGTGACCGAGTAGGGGGCCTCGACGTCCTCGATCTCGACCGTGCAGGTGAACTCGGTGCCGTTGGCCAGCCGGACCTGGTCGGGGCAGTGCGCGGTCCCGACCCGCAGCTTGGGGCTCTTGCGCTTCTGGGTGCTGACCAGCAGGCGCTCGACGTCGGCGGTCGCCACCAGCTCATCGCGGGCCGGGGTGGCCGCGGGGTCCTGGCCACCCCCG
The DNA here is from genome assembly GCA_035490035.1 of Actinomycetes bacterium. Lineage (GTDB taxonomy): Bacteria > Actinomycetota > CALGFH01 > CALGFH01 > CALGFH01 > CALGFH01. The sequence continues at coordinate 1,456 of DATHIG010000391.1, read as the reverse complement.
CAGGCGGCCAGCAGGGCGACCAGGGCAAGGACGACCAGGCGTGGTCTCACCTCCCCTGTGTCGGCAGCGGCGCGAGCAGGCTGAAGGCGGGCCGGCGCGCTTTGGCAAGACGGCGGTCGTGCCTGGTAAATTCACCCTCCACTTCCACGCCGGGGACGGTGCCGCGCCAGCGGCGGGTACGCCCTGCCGTGGTGGCAGCGTCCAGGAAGGGTGGAGCCCGATGACCGAGGAGGGACGCATGGCCCGCGGGGCCGCGCTGGCCACCGCGGCCGCCGCGCCGGTCGCGCTCGGTCTCGCCTACCTCTCCGCCGGCTCCAAGGGCCTGCTCGGCGCCGGCTTCGGGCTCGCCCTGGCGGTCGGCTTCTTCTCGGCAACCCTGCTGGCGGTCGGGGCGGCCGGCCGGGTCCAGGCCGAGCTGATGCTGCCGGCGGCGGTGCTCACCTTCGCGGTCAAGATGACCGTCATCGGGCTGCTGCTGTTCCTGCTCAGGGACACCACCGCCTTCGACCGGGAGGCGTTCGCCCTGGCCCTGGTCGCCGGGACGGTCATCTACCTGGCGGCCGAGATCCGCTTCGCCATGCGGGCCCGGATCCCCTATGTCGTCACCGACGAGCAGAGAACGCCGGGAGCCCCCCGGTGATAGATTCGCCCGCCCATGAGCGAACCAGGCGGACCCAAGGAGCCCTCCGGCCGAGGGGTCGACGTCGTCTGGTCCATCCTCGGCACGCTGATCGCCGGGGTGCTGGCCTGGGGCGGCATCGGCTGGCTGCTCGACCGCTGGCTGGGGACCCGGTTCCTGGTCGCGATCGGGGTGCTGGTCGGGGCGGCCGGCGCCTTCTACCTGATCATCAGGCGCCACGGCAGCGGCTGACGGAGCGACCATGACGGCACCGACGCTTCCGCTGGCCCGGGAAGGCTTCCACGCCCCCGGCATCGAGATCTTCGAGTGGCCGGACATCGTCCACATCGAGGTAGCCGGCATCGACCTCAGCATCAACCGCGTGGTGCTGCAGATGTTCCTGGTCGTGCTGCTGGTCTGGGGGCTGTTCTTCTTCGCCTTCCGCAGCCCCAAGCTGGTGCCGTCCGGGCTCCAGAACGTCATGGAGTCGATGGTCGACTTCATCCGCAACCAGATCGTGCTCGAGGTCATCGGCCGCGAGGGGCTGCGCTTCCTTCCCTACCTGACCACCCTGTTCGCGTTCGTGTTCATCGGCAACGTCGGCGGCATCATCCCGCCGATCCTGTTCCCGCTGAACGGCCGCATGGCCCTGCCGGCCATCATGGCCATCTGCAGCCTGCTGCTGTTCATCAGCATCGGGATCAGCAGCCAGGGGCCCCGCTACTTCCTGAACGCGCTGTTTCCGCCCGGCCTGCCCAAGGTGCTCTACATCCTGGTGACGCCGATCGAGTTCATCTCGACCTTCATCGTCCGGCCGGTCACCCTGGCCATCCGGCT
>DATHIG010000390.1:0-6048 GCA_035490035.1 Actinomycetes bacterium | reverse complement strand
CCCTTCAAGACCAACGACTACCAGTCCGACACCTCCTTCTCCGGGCACTTCCTCTCGGTCGCCCAGGAGGACGGCACCCGCGCCGCCCTCGGGGCGCCGATGACGGTGCGAGGCAAGGTCATCGGCGCCCTCATGGTGTGGAGCCGCCATCCATCGGCCTTCAGCGACGCCGACATCGACGCCCTGATCAACCTGGCCAACCTGGCCACCATCGCCATCGAGAATGCCCGGCTCTACGAGACCGAGCGCACGGCGGTCCGCACCCTGGCCGAGGCCCACCGGCGGCTCGAGGAGCAGTACGAGCTGCTCCAGCGGGCGTCCAACGTCCACGAGGAGCTCACCCAGCTGGTGCTCGAAGGGGGCGGCCTCCCCGACCTGGTGGAGATGGTCGCCAAGCACACCGGCGGAAGGGTGGCGATCCTGGACCCGGAGCTGGAGGTCCTGGCGACCTCCCCTGACGCCGACGGACTGATCGATCGCGTCCAGCGCCACCTGCGCTACCAGAACGGAAGGGGCGGGCGCGGCGCGGGTGGGGCCAAGGGCACGCTGACCACGCCTCCCGGCGGCTCGTCCGACTTCTGGCTGCTGATGCGGGACGTGGTGGCCGGAGGGGAGCGGCTCGCCCACCTGTGCGTTGGTCTCTCCCACCCACCGGGAAGCCTTGACCCGGTGATCGTGGAGCAGGCAAGCACCGTCTGCGCCCTGCAGCTCACCAAGGAGCGGGCGGTGACCGACGCCCGCACCCGGGTGCGGAGCGACTTCCTGTGGGACCTGCTGGAGGGCAACCTCACCGACGATTCCGAGGCGCTGGTGCGGGCCCGACACCTCGGCTACAGCCTGCCAACCAGCCTGCGGGTGCTGCTGGTGCCCGTCGGCGGCCTGGACGAATGGGCCCGGACGTCTGGTGCCAGCGCCGATGCGGTCGACCGGCGCCGGGAGTCGCTGGTGCGGGCCGCCGAGCGGCTGGGGACGGCGGCCGGTCACAGCGCGATCGTCGCCGCCCGGCGCGGCTCCACGATCGCCCTCGTCCTGCCGGCGTCGCCGGCGGTGGAGGCCAGGGAGCTGGCCGAGGCCATGCTCGAAGGTCTGGAGGCGGCGAACCCTGACCTGGCCTTCTCCGGAGGGGTCAGCGCCTCGGTCCCGCTTTCGGCCAACCTCGACCAGGCCTACCTGCAGGCCCAGCATGCCTTGTCCGCCATCCCCGTGCTCGCCACCACACGGAGGGTGGTCGCGTTCGACGAGCTCGGGGTGCTGCAGTTCCTGCTCGCCCCCGCGGACCGGGGACAGCTGGTCGGCTTCGCCCGCAAGGTGCTGGGCGGCGCCACCGACTACGACCGCGACCACCGCGCCGACCTGGTTCGGACCGTCGAGGTCTACCTCGCGAGCGACTGCAGCCTCCAGCGGACCGCCGAGCAGCTCTACATCCACCCCAAGACGGTCCGCTATCGCCTTGATCGGGTCGAGGAGCTGGCCAACATCTGCCTCGCGTCCCAACAGGACCGCTTCGACGCACAGCTCGCGCTCACGATCATCCGGGCCCTGTCCCTGACTGGCGGGGGGGCGCCGTGAGCCGGCGGGTCGCGCTGGTGACCGGGGCCGGCTCGGGGATCGGGTTGGCGTGCGTTGAGCGCCTGTCCAACGACGGGCTCCGGGTGGCGGCGCTGGATGTCGACCCCCAGGCGGCCGAGGCCTGCAGGGCCCGCTTCGGGGCCCTGCCGGTCACCGTCGACGTTTCGGAGGAGGGTGAGGTCGCGTTGGCGGTGGAGCGGGTCCTCCGCGAGCTCGGGCAGATCGACGTGACAGCCAACGTGGCCGGGATCACCGGCTCGCGCGCGGCGGCGGAGTGCCATGTCACCCCGGTCGGGGAGTGGATGCGGGTGATCGCGGTCAACCTGACGGGCCCGTTCCTCGTCTGCCGGGCCGTCCTGCCGCACATGCTGGCGCAGGGAGCCGGGGTGATCGTGAACATCGCCTCGGTGGCGGGGCTGGTCGCCTTCCCCGGCCGCTGCGCCTACACCGCCTCCAAGGGCGGGGTGGTGCAGCTCACCCGCTCGATCGCCGCCGACTACGCCGCTCGGGGCATCCGGGCCAACGCCATCTGCCCTGGCATGGTCGATACGCCGATGACCCGCTGGCGCCTTGAGGACCCCGAGCTGGGGCCGCAGATGCTGGCCAGGATCCCCCAGGGGCGGGTGGCCAAGCCCCAGGAGATCGCCGAGGTGGTGGGCCTGCTGGCCACCGGGACCATGCCCTACGCCAACGGCTCGACCATTGTCCTCGACGGCGCCTTCAGCGCCGTCTGACGCTCCGAGACGCGCAGGGAGGTCGGATGAGCGAGATCGGCTCGAACTTCGTGCCCCGACCCTACCGGGGGGTGAGCGTCCAGGAGGCACCGGTCCCACTGGACCGGGTGTCCGTGCGCGACTATCTGATGGGCCGTCCGGTCTACCGCCGGACCAGCTTCATGGTGCTGGTCCGGGACGGCGACCGGGCGGTGGTCCAGGTCGAGAAGGCCTCCACCGAACCGCTGTTCACCCCGGTCACCGAGGTGCGCTACCTGGCCGGGCCGGACGAGGTGGTGTTCATCGAGGATCCCGCCGTCGACACCGGCAACGCCACGCAGCTGGCGCGGGCGGCGCTCGGCGCCGGCCGGCCCGGCCGACGCATCTATGTGATCCAGGGGAGGTTCCAGCACGTCAACTTCATCGTCGATCCCGAGCCGCTCACGGTCCGGGTCGTCGAGGTGGTCCCCCCCGAGCCGCCGAAGCTGCTGGAGATGGCCGGCCAGGTGCTGGACTACGACGAGGAGCTGCCGCCGATCGAGCTGGAGCTGGTTCCCGTCGACCTGCGCAAGCTGGCCGCCGAGGCAGGAGCCGACCGCTACCTGTTCCCCTGCCGCTGCGCGGGCCTCGAGCTCGACGTGCCGGTGGACTTCCTCGACGCCTGCCCCCCCACCCGGCAGGCATGGACCCTGGTGGGCTGCGAGCGGTCGCGGCAGATTCACGAGGCCTTCTACGGGCAGGACCCGCCCCGCCGGGTGGAGCTGTGCCCACGGATGGTCGATCGTGGAGATGGTGGCGCACCGACGCTGCTCAAGTGCTGCCTGATCGAGCGGGGCATCGAATCGGAGGGCTCCCGGCAGGTGGTGCCGTGGGGTGCGAGCCTTGAGGAGGTCCGGCGCGCGCTGCACGAGCTGGCCGCGGCCCCATCGCCCGAGCGCTCCAGGGTCACCTAGATGGCCCACGTGATGGACTCGGTCGTCTACGGTCATCTCTGGGGGACGCCGGAGCTGCGGGAGGAGTTCTCCGACGCCGGCCGGACCCAGGCCTGGCTCGACATCCTGGCCGCCCTCGCCGGTGCCCAGGCCGAGCTCGGACTCGTCCCGGAGGCGGCGGCCGCCGAGATCGCCGACAAGGCGCGGGTCGAGCTGGTCGACCTCGAGGAGGTGGCCGCCCGCACCCGCCGGACCGGCCACTCCACCCTGGGGCTGATCCAGGTCCTTCGCGAGCTGCTCGGCCCTGGCGCCGGGGAATGGGTCTACCACGGGGCCACCGTCCAGGACGTGACCGACACCTGGACCGGGCTGGTCATGCAGCGCATGACGGCCATCGTCGTCCGCGACCTGCGCCGGGTGGAAGCCTCCCTGCTCCAGCTGGCCGCCGAGCACCGGGACACGATCATGGTGGGCCGCACCCACGGCCAGCCCGGCCTGCCGATCACCTTCGGCTTCAAGGCGGCGGTATGGGCGGCGGAGGTGCGGCGGCACCTCGACCGCTGGCTGGGATCGGCGGAGCGCCTGGCGGTCGGGCAGCTCGCGGGCGCGGTCGGCACCTGCTCGTTCTGGGGGGAGCAGGCCCTGGAGCTGCAGCGCCGGTTCTGCCGGCGCCTGGGGCTCGGGACGCCGGACATGACCTGGCTGACCGCCCGGGACCGCGTCGCCGAGTTCACCTGGCTGCTCGGCATGAGCACGGGAACGGTCGCCAAGATCGGGCGAGAGGTGTACAACCTCGCCCGCCTTGAGGTGGGAGAGCTCCGGGAGCCGTTCCGCCCCGGGCTGGTCGGGAGCATCACGATGCCCCACAAGCGCAACCCGGAGCTGTCCGAGCATCTGGGGACGCTGGCCCGGATCGTGCGGTCGGCGGCCGGGCTGGCCCTCGAGGGGATGATCCACGACCACGAGCGGGACGGGACGGCCTGGAAGGCGGAATGGGCCTTCCTGCCGGAGGCGTGCATGGCCGCCGGCGCCGCGACCGGCTTCGGGGTGGAGCTGGTCGGCGGGCTCCAGGTCGATGCCGCCCGCATGGCCCAGAACCTGCGAGCGCAGGAGGGCTACGTGCTGTCGGAGCCGGTGCTGGTGGTCCTGGCCGCACGGCTGGGGAAGCACACCGCGCAGGAGGTTGTCTACCAGGCCGCCATGGCCGGGATCGACCGGCGGCTGAGCTTCCGGGAGGCCCTCCTGGACGACCCGCGGCTGGCGTCGGTGCTGAGCGAGGAGGAGCTGGACGGCGTGCTCGACCCGACCAACGCGCTGGGTCGGGCCGGCGAGCTGGTGGACCGGGTGCTGGCGGCGGGCCGGGCCGCCCGGGCCAGGGACCAGGTCGGCCGGTGAGGCTGGCCACGGTGCCCCGCTTCCGGCTGGGCACCTTCCCAACGCCCCTGGCGCCAGCCCCCCGGCTGTCGGACGCCCTTGGGGTCCCGGTCCTGGTCAAGCGCGACGACCTGACCGGCCTCGGCCTTGGCGGGAACAAGGTGCGCAAGCTGGAGTACCTGGTCGCCGACGCGCTCGACCGTGGGGCCGACATCCTGGTCACCGGTGGAGGCCCGCAGTCCAACCACACCGCCCTGACCGTGCTGGCCGCCCGCAGGGCCGGCCTCGAGGCCCAGCTGGTCTTCTACGGCCGGCCACGGGGTGGGGCGCCGGAAGGAAACGCCGTCCTCAATGCCCTGTCCGGCGCCGAGATCACCTACACCGGCGACGACGCCCGCTCCTCGGTCGACCTGGGGCTGAAGGCCCTGGCGCACGAGCTTCGTGCCGCAGGACGCCATCCCTACCTGATCCCCCGCGGCGGGGCGACCCCGTTGGGCTGCGTTGGCTATGTGCTGGCGAGCCTCGAGCTGGCCGGCCAGCTCGCCGCGGCGGGGATCGCACCGACCGCCGTGGTCGTCGCGACCGGCTCCTGCGGCACCCAGGCCGGACTGGTGGTCGGAGCGCGCTGGCTGCAAGCCTCCTATCGGGTCCTCGGGGTCACCGTGAGCCGCCCCCGGGCCGAGTGCCTGGACCGGATCCGGGCGCTGGGGAGTGCCTGCGCCAAGCTGCTCGAGCTCGATGTGGGCACGCTGGAGGAGCTGGAGGTGGTGGACGGCTACCTCGGCCCCGGGTACGGCAGGCCCTCGGCCGAGGGGCTGGCCGCGACCGAGCTGGTGGCGAGGACCGAGGGCCTGCTGCTGGACCCGGTCTTCACGGCCAAGGCGATGGCGGCCCTGGTCGAGCTCGCCGGCGCCCTCGACGGTGGGCCGGTGGTCTTCCTCCACAGCGGCGGCGCACCGACCGTGTTCGCCCGCTCCACCGCGGAGGCCTGAGGTGTCCGGCGGAGCCGACCGGCCACCCGAGGGATACCTCGGCGCGGACGCCAGGATCGGCAAGGGCCCGGCCCCCGAGATGGTCGAGGCGGGGTACCGGCTGGAGATGGCCGACGCCCCCCTGCTGCACCGGGGCTCGACCCTGGCCGATCTGGCCCACGTGATCGCGCTGAGCGAGCTCGGGGTCATCCCCACCGATCAGCAGGCCGACCTGCTCGGCGCCCTGCTGGAGCTGGCCGGCATCCACGCCGACGAGCTCGACTACGACGCCGGCTACGGCGACGCCTACAACGCTCGCGAGCGATGGCTGGCGGAGCGCATCGGACCGGCCGCCGGTTGGCTGCCGGCGGGCCGTCCCCGCCGGGAGGCCGGCCGCATCGCCTTCCGGATCGCGCTGCGCGAGCGCGTCCTGGACCTCGCGGAGGCGGTCGGGCGCTTTGCCGCCTCGCTGGTGGAGGTGGCCGCCCG
>DATHIG010000389.1:0-2639 GCA_035490035.1 Actinomycetes bacterium | reverse complement strand
CTGCACAGCATGCGCTCGCCAACGCTCACCCGGCTCTACCTCCAGGTCGACCCCGACGAGCCGGTCGAAGCCTGGCCAGACGGTCGGATCTGGGAGGAGCTGCAGGCCCGGCTGGCCACCGACGACGGCTGGACGCTGGATGAAGGGCCGATCCTGGACAAGGGCGTCACCGGCATGCGCAGCTTCGTGGTCGAGCCGATGCGGTTCGGCCGGTTGTTCCTGGCCGGCGACGCCGCCCACATCGTCCCCCCGACCGGGGCCAAGGGGATGAACCTGGCCGTCGCCGACGTGCACGTGCTGGCGCAGGCGCTGGCCGTCTGGTACCGGACCGGCGCCGGCGACCTGCTGGAGTCCTGGTCGGCGACCTGCCTGCGGCGGGTCTGGCGGGCCCAGGCCTTCTCCAGCTGGATGACGGGCCTGCTCCACCGCTCGCCGGACGACGACCCGTTCCAGCTCCGGGTCCAGCGGGCCCGCCTGGATTACCTGGTCCGGTCGGAGGCGGCCGCCCGCAGCCTGGCCGAGAACTACGTCGGCCTGCAGCAGGTGAGCCAGCCGGGGGTGACCAGGCCGGACCGGTAGGCGAACACCACCAGCTGGGCACCGGGACCCGCGCGGAACCTTCCATGGACGCAGTCTGGTCCGCCGCCGCGACCCTGTCATCCGACGGTCCGCGTACGCACCCTGTTGAGCCCCTGGCGATTGACATGTGCACCAGTGCCGGTTATCAACCGTTTCAGGGACACGGGTGGGAGGCCGAAGCGCCGATGCTCGCCGTCGAGAACCTGGAGGTCGTCTACGACGACGTCCTGCTGGTCCTCAAGGGGATCAGCCTGACCGTGCCCGACGGCGCCGTTGTCGCCCTGCTCGGGGCCAACGGCGCCGGCAAGACCACCACCCTGCGGGCCGTCACCGGGCTGCTCCCGCTGCACCGGGGCAAGATCACCAAGGGCCGGGTCGAGCTGGACGGCCGGCGCATCGACCAGCTGGACGCCCCCGAGGTCGTCCGGGCCGGGATCGGCCAGGTGATGGAGGGGCGCAGGGTGTTCGCCGAGCTGTCGGTGGAGGAGAACCTCCGCATCGGCGGGTATCCCAAGCCCAAGCAGCTCGCCGAGGGGCTGGACCGGGTCTACGGGTTGTTCCCGCTCCTCGAGGAGCGGCGAAGGCAGGTCGCCGGGTACCTCTCCGGAGGCGAGCAGCAGATGCTGGCCATCGGCCGGGCGCTCATGTCCAGTCCCCGCTACCTGCTGCTGGACGAGCCAAGCCTCGGCCTTGCCCCCCTGGTCGTCGCCCAGATCCGCGACCTCCTGGTGACCATCAACCGCCAGGGCACGGCCGTGCTGCTGGTGGAGCAGAACGCCAGCATGGCCCTGTCGATCGCCGGCCACGGCTACGTGATGGAGGTCGGCAAGCTGGTGCTGGACAAGCCGGCGGCGGTGCTGCGCGAGGACGAGGACGTGCGCGAGTTCTACCTCGGCCTGCACAAGGAGGGCCGCGCCCACTCCTTCCGCGACGTCAAGCACTACAAGCGGCGCAAACGGTGGCTGTCGTGACCGGGCCCGTGCTCCAGGTCGACGACGTCCACCTGAGCTTCGCCGGCATCCGGGCCCTGCGCTCGGTGTCGTTCGAGGTCGCCCCCAACGAGCTGTTCGCCATCATCGGGCCCAACGGCGCCGGCAAGACCTCGCTGTTCAACTGCCTGTCCGGCCTGTACCGACCGCAGCAGGGCGCCATCCGGTTCGGCGGCCGCGACCTGGTCGGCGTCAAGCCCGACCGCATCGCCCGCGCCGGACTGGCCCGCACCTTCCAGAACATCGAGCTGTTCGAGCACCTGACCGTGCTCGACAACCTGCTGCTGGGCCGCCACGTCCACGTCGGCTACGGCGTCACCGCCGCGCTGCTGTGGCTGGGCCGGGCCAGGCGGGAGGAGGTCCGCCACCGGCGGGTGGTGGAGGACATCGTCGACTTCCTGGAGATCGAGCGCTACCGCAAGCTGCCCGTCGGGATCCTGCCGTATGGGATCAAGAAGCGGGTCGAGCTCGGCCGGGCCCTGGCCATGGAGCCGAAGCTGCTGCTGCTGGACGAGCCCGTCTCCGGCATGAACGTCGAGGAGACCGAGGACATGGCCCGGTTCATCCTCGACATCCGCGAGGAGCTGGCCGTGGCCATGATCCTGGTCGAGCACGACATGGGCGTGGTCATGGACCTGGCCGACAGGGTGCTGGCCCTCGACTTCGGCATCCCCATCGCCGTCGGCGCCCCGGCCGAGATCCAGCACCACCCCGACGTGATCCGCGCCTACCTGGGCGAGCAGTACGGCAAGGCGCTGGCGGCCGCCGCCGAGGAGCCGGCCGTTGTCGAGTCCGGGCTTGGAGGTTCGCCATGACCGCCGTCACCGAGCGGGCCGCCATCGCCACCGTGCCGTCGCGGATCCGGCGACGCGCGCTGGAGACCCCCGACCGGGTCGCCCTGCGCGACAAGCGCTTCGGCATCTGGCAGGAGGTCACCTGGCGCGCCTACTGGGAGCAGGTCGAGCTGGCCGCCCACGGCCTGGCCGCGCTCGGGGTCGAGCCGGGCGACCGGGTGGCCATCCAGTCTGAGAACCGGCCCGAGTGGCTATACGCCGACGTGGCCACCGTGGC
>DATHIG010000388.1:0-2456 GCA_035490035.1 Actinomycetes bacterium | reverse complement strand
AGGCACCTGGCCGGCGACGGCCACGGTGGCCGAGTGGAGCAGCTCCTGCACCCCAGGACCGGTGAAGGTGGCGCCGACCACCACCCGGCGGCCCTGGTCGACGATCAGCTGGCTGGTGCCGGCGATGCCGTTGCCGAGGGTGTAGGCGCCGGCCACCCCGCCGGTGTCGGTCCTGACCACCCGGACATCCAGGCCGGCCCGCCTGGCCTCGGCCTCGGTCGGCCCGACCGCGCAGACCTGCGGGTCGGTGAAGGTGACCCGCGGGACCACGCCATGGTCGGCCAGGTCCTCGGCGTCACGGCCGAGGATCACGTCGCCGGCCAGCCGGCCCTGGTACTTGCCCATGTGGGTGAGCGGGGCGAGCCCGTTGCAGTCGCCGACCGCGTACAGCCAGCCACCGTCCACCCCCTGCACCCGCAGCCGCCGGTCGACCCGTGCCGGGCCGCCGGGCTCGAGGCCAACGGTGTCGAGGCCGGCGTCGCCGGTGCGCGGCTGGCGGCCGGCGGCGACCAGCAGCTCGTCCCCGGTCACCTCCTGGCCGCCGTCAAGGGTCACCGCCACCTGGGTCCGGCCGGCGGAGCCCAGGCCCTCGCCGGCCCGGTCGCGGCGGGCGGCGGTGACCCCGGTGCGGGTGTGCACGGTGATGCCCTCCGCCTCGAAGGCGGCCGCCACCTCGCGGCCGGCGAACGGCTCCTCGCGGGGCAGCAGGCGCTCGCCCCGCAGCACCACCGTCACCTCCTCGCTGCCAAGGCGCCTGAAGGCCTGGGCCATCTCGCACCCGACCGGGCCGCCGCCGAGCACCACCAGCCGGCGGGGCAGCTCCTTGGCCGCGGTCGCTCCCCGGTTGTCCCACGGCCGCGCCTCGCGCAGCCCGGGCACGGGCGGGATGGTGGGGGCGCTGCCGGTGGCCAGGACCACCGCCCGCCGGGCGGTCAGGGTACGGTGGCCGCCGTCGGCCAGCTCGACCTGGACGGTTCGGGCGCCGGCCAGCCGGCCGGTCCCCCTGACCAGCTCGATCCCCTCCTGCTCGACCCAGTCCAGCGCCCCCTGGTCGCTCCAGTTGGAGGTCATGTAGTCGCGCTGGGCGAAGGCGGCGGCGACGTCGAGGCGCCCGGTGACGGCCTCGGCCGCCCCCGGCACCCGCCTGGCCGCGGCCAGGACGTCGCCCGGCCGGACCAGCGTCTTGGACGGGATGCAGGCCCAGTAGGAGCACTCGCCCCCCACCAGCTCCCGCTCGACCAGGGCGACGGCAAGGCCGCCGTCGGCGCAGCGCCCGGCCGCGTTCTCCCCCGGTGGGCCGGCACCGATCACGATCACGTCGAACTGGTCCGCCATGGTCACCCTGCTTTCTCGGGATGCGGCCGCCACGTAGCATCCTCGCGCAGTTCTCGGACAAGGAGCAGGCATGCAGCTTGGCATGGTCGGCCTCGGCCGTATGGGAGCCAACCTGGTCCGGCGGCTCATGCGGGCCGGGCACCAGTGCGTCGTCTTCGACCACAACCGCTCGGCCGTGCAGCTGCTGGAGGCCGACGGGGCGGTCGGCGCCGCCTCCCTGGAGGACCTGGTGGCCAAGCTGGACGCCCCGAGGGTGGCCTGGGTGATGGTCCCGGCCGGGGTCGCCGGCCGCGTGGTTGACGAGCTGGCCGAGCTGATGGCTCCCGACGACGCGGTGATCGACGGCGGCAACTCCTACTACCGCGACGACATCCACCGCGCCGAGGGCCTCGCCCGGCGGGGCCTGCACTACCTGGACGTCGGCACCAGCGGCGGGGTGTTCGGCCTGGAGCGGGGCTACTGCCTGATGATCGGGGGCGAGGCCGAGGTGGTCGGGCGGCTCGACCCGCTGTTCCGGGCGCTGGCCCCAGGGCTGGAGGCGGCCGAGCGGACCCCGGGCCGGGAGGGCGAGCCGGTCCCGGCCGAGCTCGGCTACCTCCATTGCGGCCCGGTCGGGGCCGGCCACTTCGTGAAGATGATCCACAACGGCATCGAGTACGGGATCATGGCCGCCTACGCCGAAGGCCTGAACATCCTGCACAAGGCCAACGTCGGCAAGCGCCAGGAGCAGAACAGCGCCGAGTCGGCGCCGCTGCGCGACCCCTCCTACTACCGCTACGACTTCGACGTCGCCGCCGTCGCCGAGGTGTGGCGCCGCGGCAGCGTGATCGGGTCGTGGCTGCTCGACCTGACCGCCCACGCCCTGCTCGAGGACCCCGAGGTGGCCGGGTTCTCGGGCCGGGTGTCGGACTCGGGCGAGGGTCGCTGGACGGTGGCGGCGGCAGTGGAGACGGGCGTGCCCGCCCACGTGCTCACCACCGCCCTGTACGAGCGGTTCACCTCCCGCGGGGAGGCCGACTTCGCCGAGAAGCTGCTGTCGGCGATGCGCAAGGAGTTCGGCGGCCATGAGGAGGTCCCCACCGGTGAGTGAGCGGGGGTCGGTCCGGGCGGCATCGATCCGG
>DATHIG010000387.1:0-9579 GCA_035490035.1 Actinomycetes bacterium | reverse complement strand
CCTGGCGGCCTGGCGGAACCCGTTGACTCGGTGAAGATCGACCTGGCCGGGGGTGGCCGAGCCGCCAGTGTGGCGGCGGCTGCAGATCCCTGCGGGCCTCCGGCTCGACCGGTTCCATGAGGTGAGCCGGGCGGCGATGGGCTGGGACAACTACCACCTGTCACGATCAGACCCTTCCAGACCCTTCCGAACCTGCCCGGGGTCTACCGCTGATCGCCACGAGCGCCGACCCGACAACCAGCAGAGCAGCAAGCGCGAGCAGGAGGCTGGTGAACCCGAGCGGAAGGCTCGCTGCCAGCGGGCCGCAGGAGGCGCCAGCAAAGAGCACCAGGCCAGCCAGGCCGAGCGCCCCTCCACGGTTCGCGCCGGCTCGACTCCCGATCAAGGCGATCAGCGCCGGCACGACCGTGGCGATGCCCGCGACGAAGACAGCGCTGGCAACCACGAGTGCCCACAGCTCGGCGACGGTGACCGCCTCCACGGCGAGTCCGGTCGCGGCCAGCATGAACCCGGCGACAGCGACGTGAATCGAGCCGAAACGCCCGACGAGCCAGCCGGCCAGCGGGGCCAGCACCATGCCGGGGAGCCCGGCGAGACGCACCAACAGCACGTCACTGTCCGCCAGCCCGAAGCGGGTTCGCAACAGCGGACCGAGCGCAGCGTACATGGCCACAAAGCTCAGCAGGACGGTGACCGCAGCGGCGTACGGCAGCGCCAGCTCTCTTCGGACCGCCAGCGCGGCGAGTGCGCGGTACCTTTGCCTCAAGCTGATCGGCTGCGGGTCGTGGACAGGCTCGACCAGAACCTTGGCCAGGGCGACGGAAGCGACCGCGAACGCCGGTGCGGCCAGGGCGAAGACCCATCGCCAACCGAGGACCAGCGCCACTGCCTCCGCATAGACCTGACCGACGATGCCGGCCACGAGAAAGGCCGTGGTCACCGCGCCGATACCTGGTGACCGCCAGCGTGGCGGGAGCGCCTCGCTGACGTACGGTAGCGCCGCCGCGGCGAAGCTTCCCGCAACCAGCCCCTGAACGCATCGCAGCACTGCCACCGCAGGCAGCGAAGAGGCTGCGGACAAGCACGCGGTGGCGATGGCCAGCGCGGCCATGCCAGGCACAAGGATCGCCTTGCGGCCATAGCGGTCGGACAGGGTCCCAAAGACCAGGAGCCCGAGCGCGTAGGCAAGGCTGTATGCCGTGCCGAGCGCGGCCGGGGCGCCATCGCTTCCCAGCGCCTGGCCCACCACATCACCCCTCCCGCCGACGCCGGCAGGCCCCAGCGATTTGCGAGGTCTCGAGCCGCACATTGGGCGGCGAGGCGACCACGATATGCCTCATCGGGCGGGTGCCCGGGGTGGTCAACGCTGGTGTGCCCAGCTCGCCAGACGCTCGGTGAGCCTCGGCAGGTCCGCCTGACCGCTGGCGACCGCGACCACCAGTTCCACCGCCTCGTCGACGGTGGGTGGATCCAGGTCGAAGCGGTTCAGGTCGTAGAACACCACCGCCGCCGCCCAGGCAAGACGCTTGTTGCCGTCCACCAGCGCGTGGTTGCGGGCGACCGCCTCCAGCAGTGCCGCCGCCTTCTCGTCGATGGTCGGGTACGCATCCTTGCCGAAGGCGCTCGCCTGCGGCCGGTGCGCCGCCGAGTCGAGGAGACCGATGTCCCTGACCGCCGGTACGCCGAGAGCTTCCTCTGCGATGATCAGCAGGTCCTCGACCGTCAGGTGCTCCATCAGGAGCCGTCAGGCGTCTTTGAGTCGATCAAGGACCTCGCTGTGCCGCGTCGCCACGCGACGAGCGGCGACCCGTACCCGCTCGGTGTGCTCGTGGCGGGCGATGCGCTCCTGGATCGCCAGCCGAACGACCTCCTGCATGGAGCGCCCCTCACGCTCGGCTTGGCGGCGCAGCAGGACCGTCTCCTCGTCGGTGAGCCTGAGTGTCATGGCCATGGCCGATATGATACCGCGGTGATACCAGTCGGGTCACGTGCTCATGGGCAGCGCCAACCGGTGCCGCGACGACGCGAAAGGTTGCCATCTGGTGCTCCTCGACCCGCTTCGCTTCGCGCCGGCCGCCGACGGTGAGGAGACCAAGGTCGCCACCGGTCGCTTCGAGCCAGGCGTCGCCGACTGGGCCTACCTGCCCGTCGGGGTGCCGGCCGGTGTCCGCGAGCTTGCCGTCCGCTACCGCCACGACCGGCCGGCGCCGGCGCCCGGCGTTGCCGGCAACGCGCTCGACATCGGCATCTTCGACCAGCGCGGGCACCAGCTCGGCGACGCCGCGGGCTTCCGGGGCTGGTCCGGCGGATCCCGCGACAGCTTCGTGATCAGCCGCTCGCAGGCGACGCCCGGCTATCTCCCAGGGCCGGTCGACCCGGGCAGCTGGCATGTCGTCCTCGGCCCCTACACCGTCGCCCCCCAGGGCATGAACTGGACGGTGGAGGTCACACTGCGCTTCGGCGCGCCCGGGCCGGCGGCGGTGCCCGACCCGGCGCCGCCCCGGGCCGGCGGGCGCGGCCGTTCCTGGTACCGCGGCGACCTGCACCTGCACACCGTCCACTCCGACGGCCAGCGCACGCCGGAGGAGCTGGTGGCCGGGGCCAGGGCCGCCGGCCTCGACTTCATCGTCTCCACCGAGCACAACACCTCCAGCGCCAGCCTGATCTGGGGCCGGCACGCCGGCCCGGATCTCCTCATCGTGGACGGCGAGGAGGTCACCACCCGCAACGGCCACTACCTGGCCGTCGGCCTGCCGCCCGGCGCGTGGGTCGACTGGCGCTACCGGGCCGTCGACGGCGCCATCGACCGGTTCCTGCGCGAGATCCACGCCAAGGGCGGTCTGGCCGTGGCCGCCCACCCGCACTGCCCGTCCCTCGGCTGCTCCTGGCGGTTCGGCGAAGTCGGTATCGACGGCACCGAGGTCTGGAACGGGCCATGGGCGGCCGACGACGAGGTCGCGGTCAAGGACTGGGACCGGATGCTGGTCGAGCACGCCCGCGCCGGCCGCTGGATCCCGGCGGTGGCCAACAGCGACGCCCACCGCGAGCCCCAGGTGATCGGCCTCCCCCACAACGTCGTGCTGGCCAGCGACCTGGAGCGGCGGGCGGTGCTGCGCGGCCTGCGCCTGGGCCGGCTCTGGATGGCCGAGTCGGCGGCCGTCCAGCTGGCCCTGACCGCGGCCGCCGCCGGCCGCTCGGCCGGGATCGGCGGGCGCCTGCGGGTCCGGCCCGACGAGCCGGTGTCGGTCCGGCTGGAGGTGCGGGGCGCCCCCGGCCACCTGGTGCGGCTGCTCACCGACCTCGGGCAGGTCCTGGAGACCCGCCTGCCGGACGGCGCCCCCGGCACGGTCGACTGGACCACCACCCCGCAGCGCTCGGCCTACGTCCGTGCCGAGGTCCGCCGCCCCGAGCCCACCCCGACCACGCCCGACACCATGGTCGCCCTCACCAACCCGGTGTTCCTCGGCCCGGTGATCAGCGGGCGACCTCCAGCCTGACCACCAGGTCGTCCAGGAACACCTCACGGGCCTCCGGGGCGGCGCCGGCGAGGACCAGCCCGGCCAGGTAGGCGGTCACCGGGGCGGCCCGGCGCTCGGAGGAGTGCGCGGCCACCCGGGCCAGCTCGAGGATCGCCTCGATCTCGCCCTGGCCGACGACCGGCGGGTTGGGACCGAGCAGGGAGCGGACCCGCTCGAGGAACTCGTTCAGCTCGTCCATGGCCGTCCTTCCCTTGGTGCCCGTTGGCGTCGCGCCGTCCGCCGGCACCCTAGCGCGGTGGCTCCAGGCCGGAGTCCCAGG
Organism: Actinomycetes bacterium; assembly: GCA_035490035.1. Lineage (GTDB taxonomy): Bacteria > Actinomycetota > CALGFH01 > CALGFH01 > CALGFH01 > CALGFH01. The sequence goes on along the minus strand of DATHIG010000387.1, from coordinate 5,781 downwards.
CGGCCAGGTCGGCCGGGTCGTCGAGGTCGACGAAGGAGCGCCCGTCAGGGTCGAGGGCGCGCCACTCGTCCTCCTCGACGACCACGGTCCGCAGGGCGGCCAGCAGGCCGAGCAGCGACCAGCCGGCGGCCGGTGCGGCCAGCCGGGCCCGCGCGCCGGCCAGCGCCGGCGCCCGCCGGTAGACCGCGACCAGCGGCTCGAGCCGGGGGCCGCGCCGGCAGGCCACCGCCTCGCCCTGCCCCCGCCGGCCGATCAGGTGGGCGAGCAGCTCCACCCGCAGCCCCGGGTGGTCGCCGGCAAGGACCAGCACGTGCTCGGCGTCCAGGGCGGCCAGGGCGGCGGCCAGCGCGGCCAGGGGCCCGAGCCCGGGGTCGGCCACCCACCTGGCGGCGGCCCGGCCGGACGGGCGGCGCCGGGAGGCCAACGGGCCGGCGGCGAGCTCGCGGGCCGGGTGGCCTCCGGGGGCGACCAGCACCACCGGGTCGGCGACCCGGGCGGCGACCCGCAGCACCAGGGCGGCCAGCTCGACCCCGCCGACCGGCATGGTCGCCTTGTCGCGGCCCATCCGCCGGCTGGCCCCGCCGACGAGCACCGCTGCGGCAACCATCTAGGCCTCCTGAGCCCTCTGAGCAGCGAATATAGGCAGGCCAAGCCCACCGGATAAGGCGGTTGCCCGATGCGGCCACCCTACCTCAGAGACGCATCATGGCTTCGACACCACGGACCATCGAGACAAGGAGCAGCCCATGTTCCCCACCGCCCACCCCGACATCATGGGCCAGCTGGCGAACGAGCGGGCCGCCGGCCTTCGCGCCGACGCGGCGCGCTACCGCACGGGCCGCCCACTCCCGGCCAGGTGGCGGCCGGCACGGTTCGTCGAGCCGGCCGCCGACCTGACCCGGGTCGCCCCGGGCCCGGCCGTCAAGGCCGCCAAGGCCGGCCGGGCTGCCTGAGCAGCCCGGCCGATCCCCCGTCTCCACCAGGACCGCCTCGGTCCACGGCTCCAACATCCTCGCCGAGCTCACCGTGGCCTCCGAACCGAGGTCGCCGCCTGGGTGATCCGGACCGGCCTCGCGTCCGGGTCACGAACCTGCCGGATTGGGTCGGGAGCGCGCAGGGGTCGGCTCCGTAGAATGGCTGGATGCGACTGCTGCTGTTGTTGCGACACGCGGTGACCGAGGACACCGGGGCGCGGCTGTCGGGGTGGATGCCCGGGCTGCACCTGAGCGACGGGGGTCGCCAACAGGCCAGGGCGCTGGCGGAGCGGCTGGCGCCGGTGCCGATCGATGCCCTGTATGCCAGTCCCCTGGAACGCTGCCAGGAGACGGCGGCGGTGGTGGCCGACGCCCGGGGGATGAAGGTGGAGACCGTCCAGGACGTCGGGGAGGTCCGGTACGGGGCCTGGACCGGTCGGGAGCTCAAGGAGCTGGCGAAGGAGCCGCTCTGGAAGGTCGTGCAGGCGACCCCGTCGGCGGCCCGGTTCCCTGACGGAGAGTCGATCTTCGAGATGCAGGCCAGGGCGGTGCTGGCCGTCGAGCGGCTGCGGGCGGCCCATCCCAGGCAGACCGTTGCCGTCTGCAGCCATGCCGACGTGATCAAGGCCCTCGCCTGCCACTACCTGGGGATGCACCTGGACCAGTTCCAGCGGATGGTGGTGAGCCCGGCCAGCCTGACCGCGTTCGCCTTCGGGCCGGTGCCCTACCTGGTCCGGTTGAACGACACCGGCGGCAACGGCGACCTGGCCCCGCCGAAGCGGGCCAGGCGCCGGAAGCGGGAGGCTGCCCGTGCCCAGCCGTGACCTGGACCCGGTCACCCGGCTGACCGCCGACGCGGTCGGCTCGCCCGGCCAGCGCACCTTCTACCTCCAGGCCGCCTCCGGCCCCGACCAGGTGACCCTGCTGGTGGAGAAGGAGCAGGTTCGGCGGCTGACCGAGAGCCTCCAGTCCTGGCTGCCCGAGCTGGCCGCCGACCGGCCCGAGGACCCCGAAGAGGCGGAGGCGGCCGAAGCGGGCGAGCTGGCCCTGGCCGAGCCGCTGGAGCCAGACTTCCGGGTCGGCCAGCTCTCGCTGCGCTACGACGCCGAGCGGGACCGGGTGGTGGTGATCGCCACCGAGCTGCTGGCGGGCGATGACGAGGAGCCGGTCGAGCTGCCCGACCGGCTCGAGGTCCGCCTGTTCGCCACCCGGCCGCAGCTGCGGGTGCTGGCCCGCCACGGCTCCCAGGTGGTCGCCAGGGGACGGCCGCCGTGCCCCCTCTGCGGCAACCCGCTCGACCCGTCCGGGCACATCTGCCCGGCCCTGAACGGGCACCGCCCAAGCGCGACGTGAGCACTGGCGCCCCGGGCCCCGAGCAGCACGACCGTGCGGTCGTCTCCGAGGAGCGCGCCCGGCCTTCCTGGCCGAGGGAGAGCTGGAGGTGCTCGGGCGCATCCCCTGGGCCTCCAACGCCACCGTGCTGGCCAGGGTCATCCACGGGGAGCTCGAGGGGCTGGCCGTCTACAAGCCGGTCAGGGGGGAGCGGCCCCTCTGGGACTTCCCCACCGGCACCCTGTACCGCCGCGAGGTCGCCGCCTACCTGGTCTCCGAGCAGCTCGGCTGGCGGCTGGTCCCGCCGACGCTGGCCCGCGACGGCCCGCTCGGGGTCGGCTCGGTGCAGCTCTACGTGGACGCCGACCCCGAGGTCACCGCGTTCGAGCTGCTGGCCGCCGACGACCCGACCCTGCCCCGGATCGCCGCCTTCGACGTGGTCACCAACAACGCCGACCGCAAGGCCGGCCACTGCCTGGCCGGCCAGGGCGGCCGGGTCTGGGCGATCGACCATGGCCTCTGCTTCCACGCGCAGACCAAGCTGCGCACCGTGCTCTGGGACCTGGCCGGTGTCCGGCTGGAGGCTCCGGTCCTGGCCGACCTGGAGGCGCTCGCCGCCGAGGCGGCCGGCGGCGCGCTCGGCGCGAGCCTGCGCGAGCTGCTGGAGGCCGATGAGGTGACCGCGCTCGCCGGGCGGGCCAGCGCCCTGGTCAGAGCGGGTCGCCTGCCAGCCCCGCGGGGCGGCCGCGCCTACCCGTGGCCGCTGGTCTGAGAAAATTCTTATGATCACTTCTTGGCGCTGAGGGTACGATTCGGCCGCAAATGGCTTGCCAGTCTTGAGCGTCTCTGCATACCCCCGAGGCCGACAAGGTGGGAGGTGCGCTCAGCGTAGGGGGCCCAGCTCCGGACGCCTGTGGACGTCCGGACATCTCTTCGAACAGGAGGTCGTTTCTTGCATCGTTTGCGTTCGGCCAGATGGGCAGCGCTGCTCGTCGGTCTCGCCCTGATCGCCGCGGCGTGTGGCGGCGGCGACGAGGACTCAGGCGGGGGCGGTGGCGAGGCGCAGATCAAGGAGGGCGGCACCCACAGCTTCGCCTCCGACCAGGAGCAGGCCGGCTTCAACCCCAACACCGCCAAGGACAACCTGTTCGCGCTGTCGAACATCGTCACCAGCATCTATCCGTCGGTGTTCAACATCCACCCCGACTTCACCGTCCAGCTCAGCAAGGAGTTCATGGACTCCGCCGAGCTGACCACCGAGGACCCGCAGACGGTCGTCTACAAGATCAAGCAGAACGCCGTCTGGTCGGACGGCACGCCGGTCACCGCCGACGACTTCATCTTCTGGTGGGAGAACTGCAACGAGACGAACAAGAAGGCCGACTGCGTCTCCACCACCGGCTACAAGGACATCGAGTCCGTGACCGGGTCCGACGGCGGCAAGACGGTCACCACCGTCTACAAGAACAAGTTCGCCGACTGGAAGTCGCTCTTCTCGCAGTACATCATCCCCGCCCACTACACGAAGAAGCAGCCAGGCGGCTGGAACACCGGGCTCGACAAGAACCCCGAGAAGATCCCGTCGGCCGGCCCGTTCATCGTCGACTCCTACACCCCCGGCCAGAGCCTGACCCTCAAGCGCAACGACAAGTACTACGGGACCAAGGCGCACCTGGACTCGATCGTGTTCCGCTACCTGCCCGAGTCCACCACCCAGCCGGCCGCCCTCCAGAACAACGAAGTCGACATGATCTACGGGCAGCCGCAGCTCGACCAGGTCAAAATCGTCGAGGGTATCCCGGACGTCACGAGCGAGATCCCCTTCGGGCTCTCCTTCGAGCACCTCGACTTCAACGTCAAGAACCCGCTGCTGGCCGACGTGGCCGTGCGCAAGGCGTTCGCCACCGGCCTGAACATCCAGCAGATCGTCGACCGCACCGTCAAGCAGTTCAGCGACAAGGCCACGATCCTCGGCAACCGGTTCTTCATGAACGGCCAGCCTGAGTACCAGGACCACCGCGGCAGCTACGGCAACGGCGACATCGCGGCGGCCGAGAAGCTGCTCACCGACGCCGGCTACGCCAAGGGCGGCGACGGCATCTTCGCCAAGGGTGGCAAGAAGCTCTCGTTCAACATCTCCACCACCCAGGGCAACAAGCTCCGCGAGACCCAGGAGCAGCTCATCCAGGCCCAGGCCAAAGAGTTCGGCATGGAGATCAAGATCAAGAACGCCGAGGCGGACGTCCTCTTCGGCGAGTGGCTGCCCAAGGGGAACTTCGACATCTCCAACTTCGCCTGGGTGGGCACGCCGTTCGCGGTCTCGTCCAACCAGCCGATCTTCTCCACCGGCAGCGCCCAGAACTACGGCAAGTTCTCCAACAAGCAGGTCGACGAGCTGTTCACCCAGGCCATCGCCGAGCTGGACCCGGCAAAGTCGGCCGAGCTGGGCAACCAGGCCGACCAGCTCCTGTGGGACGACATGGCCACCCTCCCGCTGTACCAGAAGCCGCAGCTCATTGGCTGGCGGAACACCTACACCGGCATCGGCGACAACCTCAGCTCGCAAGGGCCGTTCTGGAACGCGGGCCTCTGGGCCCAGAAGGCCGCTTATAGCTCGGAGAACGGGGAAATGCTCCCGACGCGGGCCGGTGGACCGCCGGCCCGCGTCGGCATATCGTCACCTTGTGACGTCACTGGGTGAGGGGGCGCCATGCTCAGCTTCATCATCCGCCGGCTGCTGATCGCGATCCCGCTGGTGCTGCTCTCCTCGGTGCTGGTGTTCATCCTGGTGGCCAACTCCGGCGACCCGCTGACCGAGCTCAGGGGACGGAACCCGCCGGTGCCGCCGCAGGTGATCGAGGCGCGTGAGCACGAGCTGGGTCTGGACAAGCCGATGCCGCAGCGCTACGTGAGCTGGCTGACCAACTTCGCCCAGGGCGACATGGGCAAGACGATCCGTGGGGTCGAGGTGCGGCCGCTGCTGTGGCAGCGGCTCAAGATCACGCTGCGGATGGTGATCCTGGCCTCGCTCCTGGCGGTCGTGCTGGCCATCGGCGCCGGGGTGCTGTCGGCGGTCAAGCAGTACACCCCGACCGACTACACCTTCACCTTCCTGGGGTTCCTGTTCTTGTCCATGCCGGTGTTCTGGCTGGCCGCCCTGCTCAAGGAGTACGGGGCCATCCGGCTCAACCAGCTGTTCGGCGAACAGGTGGTCTACACGGTCGGGGCCGAGACCCCCAACCTGACCGGCGGCCTCGGGACCCGGCTGGCCGACTGGGCCGGCCACCTGGTCCTGCCGACCCTGGCCCTGGCCCTGATCAGCTTCGCCGCCTGGTCGCGCTACCAGCGGGCCACCATGCTGGACGTGCTCGGCTCCGACTACATCCGGCTGGCCCGGGCCAAGGGGCTGTCGCGGTCGCGGGTGATGGTCCGCCACGCCCTGCGCAACGCCCTGATCCCGCTGGTGACGGTGGTT
>DATHIG010000386.1:0-2115 GCA_035490035.1 Actinomycetes bacterium | reverse complement strand
ACTACGGGTCTCACGGCACACCTCCACTCGTCACGGGCCCGGCGTAGATCCTGTTCCCGATCCGGTCGGCCAGCTCCTCCGTGGCCGCCCTGAGCATGTCAAGGTCGCAGACCTTGCCGCATCGGTCCAGCTCCCCCGCCGCCCGCTGCGTGCTGTCGAACCTCGCCTGGGCATGACAGCGCTGATCGTGCTACACCTGGGACCAGAGCGTCGTTCGCGTCATATCGGTACATCTCGCCTGGTTTGCCGAGTTCACAGTCTCTGCCTTCCCGGTTAGGCTTTGCTCGTCCGGTTGCGGTGGCCGGCGAGAGCCCGGTCGGTGAGGTGCGCGATGGCTCTGTCCCGACCTGGTGCGGTGTCCAAGTGGCTCGCGCTCGCCGTCCTGCTGGCGTCGACGCTGGTCGTCACGTCGGCGCTCCCCGCCGCGGCGGCGCCGGCGGCGACCAGCAGCTACTACGTCCGCGCGACCGACCCCGCCTCGGACGCGGTCTGGTTCGACTACGGCTGCGCCCAGGGCCGCGCGGACGAGCAGCGCCCCGGCGCGCAGAACCGGATCGTGATCCTCGACTTCGGTGCGCCCATGCTGGTGAACGGAGTCTACGGCTTCGACCTGCCCGGCGGCGCCACCGGCGAGTTCCGTTCCCGGCTGGACGCGGCGTCGGCCGCGGTGAACTTCGCCAGGGGCTACCGGGGCTGCACCGCGGCCGACCGGGCATCGACCATCAGCCTGGCGATCGGCACCACCAACCGGGGCACCCAGGTCCGCGACAACGGCTACCAGCAGGGGCGCGCCTTCGCCAACTTCGTGCGTTCCATCACCTCGCAGGTGGCCGCGGCGGGGGCCAGCGGGCAGGTCACCGTAACCGGCGCGATCGACGTGGAGATGGACTGGAACACCTACGAGGACACCCGGGAGTGGTACCTGGGCTATGACTCGCTTTCCAACACCACCATCTACAACTTCGGCGACGCCGCCGGCTGTACCCAGGACGGCTCCACCACCGCCTGCAACAACGGCTGGACCCAGGAACGGGTGTGGTGGGTGTCGGAGGGGTTCGCCCTGGCCCATCCGCTGCCGGAGATCTACACCAACAGCGGGTCGATGGCGCGCCAGTGGTACCAGCTGGCCCGTTACACCGACGCCAGGCACAGTGCGGACATGGTCATCGCCGGGACGCTGACCCAGTTCGGGGCCTGCCAACAGGTGGGAGGCTGCACCACCACCGACAACACCCCGAGCGAGGGCTGGACACAGCTGTACAACCTGCTCAACGCCGACCCCGCCGTGCGGCACCGGCCGCGCTGGTCGGCTGACATCCGCTACTCCTCGGTGCTTGGCCTGGCCGCGGCGCCGCCGACCGGCATCGTCGACGGCGTCCAGGGCGCGCTGCCGACCTCGACGGCTCGGCTGCTGAACGCCTGGCAGGGCCGGGCCGGCGGCGGCTTCGTCTCGGTGTACGCCGGCGCTACGGCCGGCGACGCCGAGCAGGGCGTCGTGGTGGTGGTGACCCTCGAGGACGCCCGCCACCCCACCCTCGGCCAGCAGCTGGTCAAGACTCCCTCGAGGAGCGGGGCTCTGCGGGTGGCGGCCGCCGACGGCACGCTCCTCACCCTGCAGGCCGACTCGGGCGCGAGCTTCACCTTCGACGCGGCCGCCCGGCGCTTCCTATAGCCAGGCTGGCGATCGTGCTGGCGCGCGTCGAGGTGGTGCTCACGCCGGTGCAGGCGCCCAATACGACCGCCTTCGCGGAGTGATGGATCAGGACGGTCCGGGCCGAGTGCCTTGACCGGCTGCTGATCGTCGGGCGAGGGCATCTGGAGCAGGTGCTTCGGTCGATGTCGACCACAACGGTCATGGTCCGCACCGGGCGCTTGGGCTGGAGCGTGCGCGACGCCCTGGCCGCCGCCGACGTCGGGCTCCGCGACCGGGCGTGGTCGACTGTTTGGCACCTGCGCGATATTCCAGCTGACTGGTCCAGCCAATGTTCAGGCTGCGGTCTGCTGGAGCGGCGTCCCGTCGACGCGGAGGGTGACCTGGATGTTGCCGCGGGTGGCGTTGGAGTACGGGCAACGCTGGTCCGCGCGGGCCATCAGGTCGGCGGCCTCGGCCGGCGA
>DATHIG010000385.1:0-6296 GCA_035490035.1 Actinomycetes bacterium | reverse complement strand
ATCCTACCGATGTCGTGTGAGAACCGGACTGGGGCTAATCGGCGCATCCACGGTGAACTCTGCGGGCTTGGGTACACGGTCGCGCCGAGCACGGTGTGGCTGCTGCTCAAACGAGCCGGCATCGACCCAGCGCCGCGCCGTGCCGAGCTGACCTGGCGGCAGTTCCTGTCCGCGCAGGCCGAGCAGATCCTGGCGGCCGACTGCTTCCACGTCGACGCGGTGCTGCCCCAGCGCCTGGAGGTGCTGTTGGTGATGCCCGCCCCCTCGGCCACCCGGACCACGGCACGCTCGCCCTGGTGGTGCATCATCCGGGTGAACCCGGTGGGTGCGAATGCCAGCGGCAGGGCCGAGGGGCGGCCGAGCATGGTTGTGGTGGTGTCCACCACTGTCACGTCGCGCAGGACCCGGGGTCGGAACTCCACCCGCTGGAACGCCTCCCGGGCGCGGCGGAGGCTGGTTTCGGTCTCGGCGGCGCCGTCGGTGTAGTCGAACACCGCCCGGGGGGTGCGCCGCTTGGCCGCCGTCCGCAGGTCGGCGATGGTCAGGGCGCGCGACAGCCGCCGCTGGGTCGGGTCGAGCTGGAGCGGCCGCGGCCGCAGCAACGGTCGTAGCTCCGACCAGCGAGGCAGCCGCCGCTGTGTCCGTGGGCGGGTCGGCTTGGGCTTGTCGTGCCGTGCGATGGCATCACCTTGGTCCACGGCTGTCCGGGTCATGACCCCAGCCTTTCTCGTCCGCTCGCCCAGCGCCTCTCCTTACGTGCCACACCGACGGTGATGGGTAGTCGAGAAGGCCGGACCGGCCGGCGGGTCCCTACCAGAACGACAGGTCGCCGCCGGTGAGCTGGCTGGTCAGGAAGTTGGCGAAGAAGAACCCGAAGTAGACGACCATCGTGATGAGGACGACGTAGGACCACCAGTTGGCCTTGGCCGGCCGCGGCAGCTTGCTGATCAGGTACATGAGGAACAAGGGCATGATCAGCGCGGCCAGGTTCGACATGTTGGCCGACCACTGGACCAGCTCGGTGGGCAGCGCCTGGAAGATGATCAGCTAGATGACGATGGCCAGCACGACCATGAACGGGTAGTAGAAGCGGCGCGGGTCGCCACGGATGATCCGGCGGAACCCGGCGCTGGACCCGTACAGGGCGTCGACCATGTTGCGCACCAGCATCTCGAAGACCACCAGCTGGGTCGAAAAGAGGATGAGGAACCCGACCAGCAGCGCCCACCAGTACCAGATCCGCGGCTCGCCCATTTGCTCCAGCTGGGCGGCCACATAGGTCGGCATCGACGCCCGGGTCGGCTCGGTGCCGGTCTGCTCCAGGACGTGGCTGACCAGGATGCCGGGCATGAGGATGCCGATCAGCGCCCCCGGCACGAACACCACCCACATCTCCAGAATCAGGAACCGCCACCAGCGCCGCCACATCGCGCTGTTCTCGGGCGTCTCCCGGAAGGTCGTGCCAACGACCGCGACCTCGTGCTTCTCGCCGCCGAGCAGCGACGGGATGTAGCCGGCCCGGCTACCCATCCCATAGCCCTTGTCGCGGTAGTAGTTCATGAACACATAGTTCAGGCCCGAGGCCATGGCCGCGAACCCGGCGACGGCGCCGAGGTCGGTCGCGTCGACCCCCTCGGGTGGGAGCGCCGGCCGGAACATCCCCACGATCCCCTCGCCCCAGGCCGATAGCGGCACCAGGACGATGGCCGCGATGATCAGCGTGACCAGGATGAACACGACCAGCACCCAGTTGGTCAGCTCCATCGTCCGCGAGATCTTGCGCCCGAACAGGGTGATGACAAACACCGTGGCCATCAGCCCGACGGCCAGCCAGCGCGACGCGGTCCGGTCCTCGGCGCCCGGGATGTCGCCGGTGATGAAGGTGTACAGGGCGTCGCCGGCGCCGGCGGCCCAGCCGCCGGTGATGAAGGCCAGGTAGAACAGCACGATGGCCAGGATCGTCCCGACGAACAGTCCCGGTGGGACCCGCCCGAAGCCGATCGAGGGGACCTCGCCGGTGGCCAGCACGTAGCGGCCGATCTCCATGTTGTAGAAGGCCTGGAGCAGGATCGAGATCAGCGCGACGAAGCCGATCCCGGTCCAGCCGCCCTGGCCGATGGCCAGAGGGGCAAGCAGCCACTCCCCGCTCCCGATCGACAGGCCGAGCGCGATCAGGCTCGGCCCGATGACCAGGGTGACGGTCTCCTTCAGACCGATCCGCCGCGCGTTGAAGACCTCCTCGGGCGCGGGAAGATCATCGACGCCCAGCGGCGGCCGACTCACACCGAGGGGCCAGGACTCCTTGGTGGGTGGCGCCTGTGGCGCCCCGGGTCCAGCAGAAGACGCGTCCATCGTGGCTCCCTTCGCTCGGGATGCCCAGCAACTAAGTATGCCCAGCAACAACCCGCTCCGAACGCCGCCCAAAGGCGTTGTCGGCGACATCACACCAAACCGGGTCAGCTGGCAAGAGCAGCCCGGGTCGTAGGCGGGGTAGCCGTGCCCGTCGGCCCGGTAGGCGCAGGTCGGCTCCGCCGAGCTCGTGATCTGCGAGGCTGAAGGAGTGGCAACAAACTGCGGCTGTAGGGTTAGGCCGGTGTGGAGTCGGGGTCACTGGTGCCCGGCTTGGCGGTGAAGATCGGTGTGAGGTCCGGCCCGCGTTCGGGGTCGGTGAGGGCCAGGAGCTCGTCGCCCGCGCGCAGGACGGCGGAGCCACGCACCGGGACCAGTTGGTCGTCGCGGATGACGAAGCGGATCCACACGTCCTCTCCCACGTCCAGGTCGCGGATCCGGCATCCGTCGGCCGGGGAGCCGGCGGCCACGACGTGGCGGCGCAGCCCGCGGGGCTCGTGGCGGAACCGGACCCCCAGGCTCCACGGCTCGGGCTCCACGGTCCGCATCGGCACCCCCAGCCTGGCCGCCACGGCAGGCACGAGGCCGCCCTGGACGACGACCGAGAAGGCCACCACGACAACGATAATGGCATAGAGCCGAGGCGCGTCAGGGACGCCGGCGGTGAGCAGGAAGGTGCCGAGCAGGATGGGGACGGCGCCCTTGAGCCCGGCCCAGAGCACAAACAGCCGCTCCCCCCAGGCCAGCCGGACCGGCAACAGCAACAGGCCGACCAGCAGCGGGCGGACCACCACCGTCAGCAACACCGCCAGAGCAAGGCCGATCCCCAGCGCGCCACTGTCGGGCAGGGTGTGCAGGCCGATGGTCAGGCCGAGCACGAGAAACGCCACGATCTCGGCCAGGCTGGCCAGAGCGGCGTGGAACCGCTCGATCTCCCCCTTGTAGGGCGCGCGAGCGTCCCCGGCCAGGATCCCGGCGATGAACACGGCCAGAAACCCCGAGCCGTGGGCGACGGTCGCCGCCCCGTAAATAACCAGCGCACCAGCTAGGACCCGCAGCGGGTACAGGCCCTCGCTGGGCAGCGGCACCCGGCGCATGAACCCCACCAGCAGCCACCCGCCCGCCACCCCGACCACCGCACCGACCGCCAGCTGTACCAGGAACACCCCGGCGATGCTGCCGGCCGCATCCAGGCCCGCCGTCGGGCCAGCGGCCAGCAGACTGGCCATCAGGGCGATCCCGACGGGGTCGTTGGCGCCGGACTCGCCTTCCAGGATGGTCCCGCTGCGCCCGGCCACCTCCCGGCGGCCCAGCACCGAGAACACCACCGCCGGGTCGGTGGGCGCCAACGCCGTCCCGACCAGCAGCGCTGATCGCCACTCCAGGTCGAACAGGGTATGGGCGAGCACGGCCAGGGCGGCAGCGGTGACAAACGTGCCGGCCACCCCGACCCAGACCACCGGGCCGGCTGCCATGCGGAACCGCCGCCAGCCAATATGCATCCCCCGTCAAACAAGATGACTGCCAGGGCCAACGACACCACCCGCTGGACGGTGGTGACCGACAACTCACCCAGCGTCGGAACCAGATCGGAGGCGACCGCCGCGGCCAGCAGGAAGATCGCCGGTGCCGGGATCCGGATCCGTTCACTGATCCGGTTGGACAGCACCGCCCCGGTGATGGCCACGCCAACCACCAGCACCAGCAGCGCGAAGTGTTCGACATCGCTCATCTTCGCCATCCTCGTCTGACCGGTCGGCCGCCTGCTGGCCTATCCCAGCGGTCGCTCCCACCCCTATGCGGGCGACCGACGACGCCCAAAGGTCTGGGTCAGGGTGCTGGGTGTCCAGTGAAGCGACGCTGCAGGTCTCTGGCGGCTCGTTGGGCGATGAGCCGTGAGCCGCTTGGGTCGGTCACAAACCTCTTGAGCTGCCGGAGGGTGGCGGCCGAGATGGGCTGTCGCGGATCCACGAGCGCGCCCTTGATGGCCAGCAGGTCCGGTCGACACGCCTCGACCACCGTCGTCCGCACCAGCAGCGGAGCTTCCCATTGGGGGTGGGCGAATTGGGGCGCCGATGCGCTGGAGCTGGCACTGTCAAGCAGTTGCTGCACCGACTGGGCCCACGCCTGCCGCCAGCGCCGGCTCGCCAGCTTGCCGATCGACCCGGCCTGCGCTGGAGCACGCTGACGGCGGGTGATGCTCCGCAGCACCCGCTGCATGGTGGCCAGCATGAGCCTCCTTCGCCGACAGCAAGTTCGTCGCCGACCAGCCTTCCCGGCACACCAGGTGAGCACTCTACCCACATCGTCAACCATCACGGCCTGGTTACGACCGTCCTCAAGCCGGAGACGACAAGTCAGGCGTCTGAGAGAATGCTGCCTTGGGGCGAGGGAGGGTGTGTGCGCTACAAGGTCGGTGCCGAGCAGCTGGAGCTGGTCCCGGCCATGGTCCACCGCCCCGGTGGGGTCTACCGGGCACCCAGGACCGCCCCGGTCGGCCCCACCCATGCCGTGGACGCCGTCTTGGGCGTCGCCGCCTGCGGCATCCCAGCCCCGCAGCTCCAAGTGCTAGACCAAGATTGGGAAGCAGCGTTCGTGGAGAAGTGCCCTGGCTGCTTTACCGCCGTCCTCGCCCACGGTAACGGTTAGTCGCGCACCGTACCGACTGCCGTCCGCTCAGGCGGTGCGGAATGGTAGCCGACGGATGACTGGCCAAGCTCCCTGAACGCCACCAGGGTGCTCACGGCGTCAGCTGCATCTGACAGCGCTCCGGCCTTGAGCCACGTCGCAACGGCGCGCTCGTCCTTCAGCGTGATCAGCGTCCCCACAGCAAGGGCCACATCCCGTCCCCCGAAGCCTGGCGCAACCACCCGGGCAGAGACTGAGCTGGCGTCCTCACCGGTCCAGGCCTTGATCCCCGAACCGGCAGCTTTGCTACTCGCGAGCTGACTGCCCGCCCGCTACAGGCTGGCCTCATAGATGAGGATCGCACCCTCCTGCTCGTCGTCTGGCGCGCCGAAGAGACGAAGCCCGTTCGCACTCCGCTCCAGGGACACCGGGTTCCGGGTCACGACGTGGTTCGTGGCGGGCGAATACCCCTGGACCGGGACCTCGTGCACGATCTGACTGCTGCGCAGGTCGAGAAGCACGAGACCCCCTAGCTCAAACTGCGGACCGGCTGGTGCTGACAGCCCGGCGATGCCGCCGCACACCATCTTCCGGAAGTCCATGTAGTCGCAGTCCTGGTAGTCGATGAAGTGGCTCTCGTTCAGTTCCCGGACGAGCTGTTCGCCTCGGGCCGTCCACTCGTAGAGCCTGCGCGAGCCCCAGCTCACGCCATGGACGTGACCGTCCACCCGGTCCCGTACCACGCCTCCGATGTGGTCCCTGACCCGGAAGACCTCTTCAACCGCAAGGCTGTTGGGTTCGACCCGGTAGACGATCGCGTTCGAGTTCGGCCGGTACTCGGCGACCGGTACCCACAACCACCGGCCGTCGTAGTCGATCCCACCCGGGTGATACATGTGGCCCTCGCCGAGCCTGACGTCGGCGAGTAGCCGCCCGCCGGCGTCGACGACGAAGAGGTGGCCCACGCCCCGTCCCGGAGTGCGGTCGTACCCGTCGCAGGGCACGGGGCAGGGCTGTGTCGGTTCGATGATCTCGACCGACGAGATGAAGAAGCGGTCGCCGAGCTTGACCATGCCTTGCGGATGCTCGGCGTCGAACTGGAGATCGATCGTGCCGACGTGCTGCCACTGCGTGGCGCGAGTGACCTGCGTCAGCGCGGCTGCGACCGGGTCGTCCTGCGGAGCCCCGGCCGCGGGACTCACGGCGATCTGCGTGACGAAGACGGCTATGAGCAGACCGATCGCCACAATTAGCGGTGACTTGCGCATTTTCCCCTCCTTCTTTGAGCCCGGCGTGCTGAGCGGACAGCACTGCCGTCT
>DATHIG010000384.1:0-3995 GCA_035490035.1 Actinomycetes bacterium | reverse complement strand
ATGCGGACCAGCATGTCCTCGAAGTCGATCCGTCCGGCGCGCTCCTTGGCCCGCTCGTAGCGCCGGAACACCCCCGCGAACAGGTCACCGGGGATCGGCGGGGTGCGGCCCATCGCCTCGACGGCCGCCTGGTAGGTGGAGGGGTCGAGCCGTCGCGCCTTGGCCCATTCCAGCTCGTCGGCGAGGTCCTTGATGGCGGTGAACTTGTAGCCGCCGGGCAGGCTGCGCTGCAGCGGGGCGAGCAGCGGAGCCTTGGAGTCGAGCACGTCGGGGAGCCGGGTGTCGCTGAGGCGCGACCAGAAGTAGCGGAGCTGGCGGAAGGCGGCGGCGTGGAAGGTCTGCGCCTGCACCCCGGGGAACCCGAGCGCTCCCAGGCGCTCGCGCATCTCGTTGGCTGCCTTGTCGGTGAAGGTGACCACCAGCACATGGCCCGGATGGACGACCCCGGTGGCGATCGCGTACGCGACCCGCCGCGAGATCACCCTGGTCTTGCCGGTCCCGGCCCCGGCAAGGATGCACAGCGGCCCACTGGTGGCCTCGACCGCCTCCCGTTGCGCCGGGTTCAGGTCGTGGGTGAGGAACTTGGGGTGCACGGCTGCCGAGTCTGCCATACCCCCCCGACGGTTCCAGCCCGTCATCAACAGGGCTACAGCCAGCCGGGCAGCGGGTCGTGGCCGGCGGTGCGCTGGGCGACCCGGACCGCCTTGCCGAGCTCGACCCGGGGGATGGTCCCGCCGGGCAGCACCCGGACCTCGGTGGTCAGGCCAAGGCGCTCCAGCAGGGCGGCGCCGACCTCGGCGCCGACCCGGTCGCGCTCGGCCTGCTCGGTCTCGGCGCAGATCGACCAGCCGGCGGCCAGCTCGCAGGCGACCACCAGCTTGGCCATGGTCCCGGTGCGGTCCACCACCAGCAGGTACTGGGGCCCGACCGCCCGCTCGGCCATCAGCACCGCCTCGACCTCGCTCGGGTAGACGTTCACCCCCCTGATGACCAGCATGTCGTCCCGGCGCCCGGTGACCTTCGACATCCGGGGCAGGGTCCGCCCGCAGGCGCAGGCGGAGCGGTCGAGGGCGGCGATGTCGCCGGTGCGGTAGCGCAGCAGCGGCATCGCCTCCTTGGTGAGGGTGGTGAACACCAGCTCACCCCGCTCCCCCGGCGCGACCGGCCGCCCGGAGCCTGGGTCGATGATCTCGACCAGGAAGTGGTCCTCGTTGACGTGCAGGCCGGCCTGGGCCTCGAGGCACTCGCAGGCCACGCCTGGCCCGATGATCTCCGACAGGCCGTAGATGTCGAGCGCCTTCAGCGGCAGCAACGCCTGGATCTGGGCCCGCATGGCCTCGCTCCAGGGCTCGGCCCCGAAGATCCCGACCCGCAGCGAGACCTCGTCTCTGGGGACGCCCGCCTCGGCCAGCGCCTCCCCCAGCCGGGCCGCGTACGAGGGGGTGCAGCAGAGCACCTCGGGCCGCAGGTCGCGCAGCAGGGTGACCTGGCGCTGGGTCTGGCCGCCGGAGACCGGCACCAGCGTGCAGCCCATCAGCTCCGCCCCGGCGTGCATGCCGAGCCCGCCGGTGAACAGCCCGTACCCATAGCCGTTGTGGACCAGGCTGCCCGGCCCGGCACCGGCGCAGCCGAGGGCGCGGGCGCACACCTGGGCCCAGACGTCGAGGTCGGCGCGGGTGTAGGCGACCAGGGTCGGCCGCCCGCCCGTGCCCGAGGAGCCGTGGACGCGCAGCACCTGTTCGCGGGGGACGGCCAGCAGGCCCCAGGGATAGTTGTCCCACAGGTCCTGCTTGGTGGTGAACGGCAGGTCGCCGAGCCCATCGAGGCCGACCCGGGCACCGGGCCCCACCCCCGCGCCGGCCAGCCGCTCCCGGTACACCCGGCTGCTGTCCAGCAGCCGCCCGAGCAGGTCGTCCAGGCGCCTGGTCTGGAGATCCGCCCGCTCGTCGACCGACAATCGCTCGGCCCGCGGGTCCCACATCGTGTCCACCGCCCGACCTCCCCGGCGACTGGTCCTGCCGCCGCCCGATCCTACCCGGCCGGCCCGGCCCGACTGTCCCCGCCCTCGGGGGGTATCGTGATGGGACGGCGGGCGGGGGGACCGCCGCCTTCGACCCGGCAACGACGCTGGGCGGGCCGCCCCTGCCCCGCGTAACCGCGAAACGCAGGAGGGCGACGTGGGCGTCTTCGACAGGATGGCCGAGCACGGCCACGAGCAGGTGGTGTTCTGCTTTGACCGGCAGACCGGGATGCGGGCGATCATCGCCATCCACGACACCGCCCTCGGCCCGGCCCGTGGCGGGACCCGGTACAAGGCCTACGCCTCCGAGGAGGACGCGCTCGAGGACGCCCTGCGGCTGTCGAGAGGCATGACCTACAAGTTCGCCTTCACCGACATGCCACGCGGCGGCGGCAAGGCGGTGCTGCTCAAGCAGGACGGCGCCGCCGACAAGCGGGTGCTGCTGCGGTCGTTCGGCCGGTTCGTGCAGCTGCTCGCCGGCCGCTTCGGCACCGGCCCCGACCTGGGCACCTCGGCCCAGGAGATGGTCGACGTGGCCCGCGAGACCGATTACGTGTGGGCGATCGACCAGCGGTTCGGGGGCACCGGCGACTCGACACCCCTCACCGCCAGCGGGGTGCTGGCCGGGATCGGCGCCGCCCTCGACGAGGTCTACGGCACCCCCGACGTCGCCGGGCGCCGGGTCGCCGTGCAGGGGCTGGGCGGGGTCGGCGGGCACCTGGCCGAGCTGCTGGTCACCGCCGGTGCGGTGGTGGTCGGCGCCGACCTCGACCCGGGGCGGGCCAAGGAGCTGGCCGACCGGCTCGACATCACCGTCGAGGACCCGGACGCCCTGTACGACCTCGACTGCGACGTGTTCAGCCCCAACGCCATCGGTGGCGTGCTCAACGAGCACACCATCCCGCGGCTGCGCTGCCGGATCGTCGCCGGCGGAGCCAACAACCAGCTCGCCACCGCGGCCGACGGCCGGCGGCTGCTGGACCGGGGGATCCTGTACGCACCCGACTACGTGATCAACTCGGCGGCACCTTACGCGGTGATCGGCGCCGGCGAGCTGCGCTACTCGCCCGAGCGCCTGGCCGTCTCGCTGCAGGGGGTCGCCGAGGCCCTGCGGCTCATCTTCCGCCGGGCACGGGCCGAGGGGTCGCCGACCGCCGAGGTCGCCGACCGGATCGCCGAGGAGCGGATCGCCTCCGCGGCCCACCTGCGCGCCATGGCCCCCGGAACCGGAGCGGTCCCCCGCCCCTGATCCGCAGAGCCGTGGCAAACTGCGCGTACCTGGCTGGGAAGAGGAGTCGCGCGGATGGATGATCACGCAGGCCGGATCACGATCATCGCCTCCTCGACGATGGTCCATCAACGCATCACCTGCATGATCTGCGGCCGACCGGTCGACCATCGGGTGGTGTTCATGACCAACGACGCCCGGGTGCTCCACGCCGGCTGCGTCCCCGACCACGTCAAGGTCCCGATCGCCGTCCTGCTCCAGGCCATCCGCCGCCTCGAGCGCATGGTCGAGCGGGCCCGCAGCAACGACCGCGACGACCCCGACCCGGCCACCGCCCCCCAGCCGGACCGGTCCGAGCCGCCCGACCCCGGCTGACCGCCGCCGCCTGGCTAGCCGTCGACGAACCGGATGCCGGCGGTTTCCGCTGTTGCGGTGAAGCCGTCGGGCCATCTGGTCCGCCGGTCGGCGTTGGCGCCTTCCAACCTTGTCCCTTCGAGCTTCGCGCCGCGCAGGTCGACCCCCTGCAGCTGCGTCTCGCGCAGGTCGGCCTTGCGCAGGTCGGCCTCCTGGAGGTCGGCCTCGCGGAGGTCGGCCTCCTGGAGGCAGGCCTCCTGGAGATAGGCCTTGCGGAGGTTCGCCGACTGGAGGTTGGACCAGCGCAGGTCCACATGCCACAGGTCGGCGTTCCCGAGGTCGGCGGCTTGAAGGTTGGACGCCTGCAGCACTGCTTCCTGGAGGTTGACCCGT
>DATHIG010000383.1:0-9688 GCA_035490035.1 Actinomycetes bacterium | reverse complement strand
CTTCTTGGCGGTGTCCCTGGCCAGGCCGCCGGCCGGCACCACCAGCGGGAGCAGGGCCACGCTGGCGACCACGGAGACGGCGGCGATGAGGGCGACGATCAGCACCAGCCGACCGCCCATCACGGAGACTGCACGACCGCGGGACAGACGGGCTGGCGGCGCGGGAATCGGGGCGTCGGCCATGCTGAGCGGATGATATAGGGTGGCCGATCGGCAGGGGCAAACCGTCGCTCGAACGTTATGGGGAGCTGTGCGCCTGTGGTCAAGCGAGCCCTCGCCAGCGTCCTCGACCCGGCGACCTCGCTGTCTCTGGACGGGCTGACCGACTCGTTCCGGCAGTTCGGCGAGGGGTTCGTCCGGCGGCTGCCCTACCTGCTGGCCGCCGCCGTCGCCATCCTGCTCACCGTGCTGGTGGCGCGGGTCGTGCGGCGGGGGGTCGAAGGGGCGCTGCGGCGCACCGAGGCCGAGCGGCACGTCCGGGTCGTGGTGGCCACGCTGGCCTTCTACGGCGTGGTCGCGGTCGGGCTGGTGGTCGCCCTCTCGCTCGGCGGGGTCAACCTCGGGGTGCTGGTCGGCAGCCTCGGCCTGGCCACCGTCGCCCTCGGGTTCGCCCTCCAGGACATCGTCAGCAACTTCACCGCCGGCATCGTGCTGCTGCTGGAGCACCCGTTCACCGAGGGCGACCACATCGCCATCAACGAGGCCGAGGGGGAGGTGGAGGAGATCCGGGTCAGGGCCACCCGGCTGCGCGCCCCCGACGGCCAGCTGGTCCTGGTGCCCAACAAGCTGCTGTTCACCCAGGTCCTGACCAACGCCACCGCGGCCATGCGCCGCCGGATCGAGGTGCTGCTGGAGGTCCCGTACGGCCAGGACGTGGCGAGGGCCAGGGAGCTGCTGCTGGCCGCCGCCACCGGAGTCGAGGGGGTCAGCAGGGACCCGGCGCCGCGCCTGCTCACCCAGGACCTCGGCCCCGGGGCCCGCAGCCTGCGTCTCTGGTTCTGGGTCGACTCCCGGACCGACGACCCGCTGCGGGTGCGCAGCGAGCTGCTGGAGGCGGCCGAGCAGCGCCTGCAGGACGCCGGCATCTCCTTGGCTTCGCCCGAGCCGGAGCAGCCGCCGCCGCGTTCCTAGGGCGGCTGCCCGGCCCATTCGGGGGGAGTCATCCCCCCCCGGACCCCCCCAAGATCTCGGCCGGGGTGCCCGCGTATCGCTGCAGCCGATCAGGCGAACAGGTGCTCGCCCAGCCGGCGTAGCCCAGGCAGGTCGTGCACGTCGTCGGCCATCAACGGGACCTGGACGACGCCGAGGTTGGGGACGCTGGCCAGCAGCTCGCGGACGCGGCGCTGCTCGGCGGCGGCCAGGGTCTCCAGGCCGTCGTGCAGCTCCAGCAGGTCGGCGAGCAGGCGGCCGTCGGCCCCGGCGGCGGCCAGCCGGCGCCGGGCGGCCGAGGGGACCTGGGGGACCGGGCCGGCGCGGTGGATGCGGTTGACCACCAGGGCGCCGAGCGGCATGCGGTCGGCGGCCAGGCGTCCCGCGAAGAAGGCGGCCTCGCGCAGGGCGGCCCCGTCGGGTGTCGCCACCACCACGAAGGCCGTGCTGGGGTGCTTGAGCTGGTCATAGACGAGCCCGGCGCGCTCCTTGAAGCCGTCGTACATGCCCTCGAAGGCGGCGAAGAACTCGCCGACCTCGGCCAGCAGCTCGGAGCCGGTGACTCGCCTGACCATCTTGGTCATCGCCGTGGTCGCCAGGTTCAGGCCGCGCAGGTAGCCGCGCCCGATGCGCTGGGCAGGGGCGATGAGCAGGCGGAAGGCGCGGGCGTCGAGCAGCTCGTTGAGGTTGTCCGGGGCGTCGAGGAAGTCGAGCGCCGAGCGGGTCGGCGGGGTGTCGACCACCAGCAGGTCGTAGCGCTGCGACTCGTGCAGCTCGTACAGCTTCTCCATGGCCATGTACTCCTGGGTGCCGGCCAGGGTGGACGAAAGCCGCTGGTAGAACCGATTGGCCAGGATGCGGTCGACCTGCTCCTCGTCACGGGCGTAGTGCTCGATCACCTCGTCGAAGGTCCGCCGCATGTCCAGCATCATCGCGTCGAGACTGCCCGGCCCGCCGGTGGGCAGCCCCTTGCCCTCGACCGGCGTCGGGGCGTTGGCGAGCAGGTCGAGGCCGAGGGCCTGGGCGAGGCGTCGGGCCGGGTCGATGGTGAGCACGCAGGTGCGCCGGCCGGCCTCGGCCGCCCAGAGGGCGACGGCGGCCGCGGTCGAGGTCTTGCCGACGCCCCCGGACCCGCAGCACACGATGATCCGGGCCGAACGGGCAAGGCCGGCCAGGGGCGAGGGTGAGCCCTTGACGTCGACCGCCGCGCTCGATGTCCGGGTCACCCGCCGGCGTCCCCGACCGCCGCCCGCCGGGCCCGGCCGCGGGGCCGGACCTCCCGGTCCGCGGGGGCCAGGCGGTCGGCCAGGATGCGGATCTGGCCGGGACCGCCGGCCCCGTCGGCGAGGAACGGCAGCGCGACCATGGGCAGCCCGTCCAGCCCGTCCCGGAGCTCCTTGAGCATGCGCCGCTCCCGCGTCACCTGCCGCTGGCGGTCGCGGGCCTCACCCAGCAGCGTCCCGAGGGCCGGCCCGTCCAGCTCCACCCCGGCCGCCGCGGCCGCCGCGCGCAGCGGGGCCGGGTCCTTGGCCAGGGCGGCGAGCCGGCCGGCCCGGCTGCCCAGCCGATCGCCGGTGACCCGGTTGGCGACCACCGCCGCCACCGGCAGCCCGGCCGCCCGCAGCGACGCGACGCCCTCCAGGGTCTCGGTCACCGGGAGCTCCTCGGGCAGGCAGGTCAGGACCACGGCGGTCCGGTCCGGGTCGTCGAGCAGGTCCCTGACCCGGTCGGCCTGGTGCCGGATGGGGCCGACCCGGGCGAGCTCGGCGACGGTCTGGGGGGCGCGCAGGAACGGCACCACCCTGCCGGTCGGCGGCGCGTCCAGCACCACCAGGTCATAGGCCTCCTGGGAATCCCGGGCCTGTCGGGTGGCCGCCTCCCAGACCTTGCCGACCAGCAGCACGTCCCCGAGGCCGGGGGCGGCGGCGGTGATGAAGCGGTTGAGATGGGCCCAGGTCAGCAGCCGGGCCAGGGGGGCGAAGCCGTAGCGGGCCAGGTACTCGCGCAGGGACTCGTCAGGGTCGATGGCCAGGGCGTTGACCCGCTCGGCGACCTTGGCCTCCCGGTGGTCGAGCGACCGCCGGCCGAACAGCCCGGCAAGGCCCTGGCGACCCTCCACCTCGGCGACCAGCGTGCGCCTGCCCCGGAGCCCGGCGGCCACGGCGAGGCTGGCCGCGACCGTCGTCTTGCCGGTCCCGCCCTTGCCGGTGACCAGGAGCAGGCGGGCCTGGTCCAGCACGTCGAGCATGGTCGCGCCATCGTAGCCGGCCCCGCCAGGGGTGGGGACAGCCGGGAGAACACCATGCTGGTCTGGGCTACGCTCCCCCTCCGGGGGTCCTGGACCGGGTGGGGGGAGCTTCGGCGCGGCTCCGGCCCGGCGTGGCGCGGCACGGGGCGGCCGGGGACAATGGGCGCGATGCGACGAGCCGCCTCCCTCCTGTGCCTCGCCGGTGCGCTGCTGGCCACCCTCGGGCTGCTGCCCGCGCACGCCCAGGAACGCACCCGGGACGGCGGTCCGGTCGTCGAGGTGTTCGAGGCGTCCGGGGTGCTGGACGCCAGCGTGCTCGGGGCGCTCCGCCGCGACCTGGCCGGGGCCCGGCGCCGGGGAGCGGAGGTGTTCCTGATCCAGGTGTCGAGCTTCGGCGGCCTCGGGGTCGACCCGGGCGAGGTACGGCGAGCGGTGGCCGAGGCCGGGGTGCCGGTGGCGCTGTGGGTCGGTCCGCGCGCCGCCGAAGCCGCCGGCACGGCGACGTTCCTGCTCTCCGGGGCCGACGTCGTGGCGGTGGCCAGGGACGCACGGGTCGGCCCGGCGCTGCCGGCCGAGCTCGGCCGTGGCCGCGACCCGGCCGCCGAAGCGGCGCTGTTCGCCGGCTCGGGCCTGCCGGCCGCGGTCGGGCGGTCGACGCTGACCGGGGCCGCCGCCGCGGCGGCCGGGCTGGCCGACTACCAGGCCGAGTCCCTGCCCGACGCGGTGCGCCGGCTCGACGGCCAGGCGGCCGACGGCCAGCCGCTGGAGGTGACCGGCTTCCGGGTCCGCTTCCTGTCCCGCTCCCTGCTCGACCGGGTCCGGC
Organism: Actinomycetes bacterium; assembly: GCA_035490035.1. GTDB lineage: Bacteria > Actinomycetota > CALGFH01 > CALGFH01 > CALGFH01 > CALGFH01. The sequence continues at coordinate 5,468 of DATHIG010000383.1, read as the reverse complement.
ACGGCCTGGCCAACCCGACCCTTGCCTACCTGCTGCTCCTGGCCGCGGCCGCCTGCCTTGCCTTCGAGTGGTTCCAGCCCGGGTTCGGGGTCGCCGGCGCCGCCGGGGTGGCCTGCGCCCTGCTGGCCGCGCTCTCGCTGGCCGTCCTGCCCACCAACTGGCTGGCCCTTGCCGTGCTGCTGGCCGGGCAGGCCCTGTTCACCGTCGACGCCGCCATGGGCGGGCTCGGCCTGGGAACGGCCGCCGCGGCCGCACTCACCGCCGCCGGCTCCTGGTGGCTGTTCGCCGGCCCCTCGCCGCTGCTCCGGGTCGACGGCCGGCTGGCCGTCCTCGGGGTGCTGTGGTCGCTGGCCTGGTTCGTGGTGATCCTGACCGTGATCCTGCGTTCCCAGCGCCAGCCCCCGATGGGCACCCAGGCCCTTGTCGGCTCGCGCGGGGTCGTCCGCAGCATGCTCAACCCCGGCGGCATCGTCGTGGTCGACGGGGCCATGTGGCGGGCCAGGCTGGCCGCGGGCGACGGCAGCCTCGGCACCGGGCAGCGGATCCAGGTCGAGGCCGTGGTCGACGGCGTCCTCCAGGTCGAGCCAGAGGACCCGGCCGCCGTCCGTCCCTCCCGCCGCCGCGGTCGCCGGGTCGGCGAGCCGGCCGGCCATGAGTAGGCAGGAGCAGACCAGGGACCGTCCGGGCGGCGCCCCGGCCAGCCGGTCCGGCCTGCCCGACCGCCGCCTGGTCGCCCTGCAGCTGGTCGTCGGGCTGGCCGTCTGCGCGTTCGGCTGGGGGGTCAGCCTCGCCGGCGTCGAGCCGTTCCGCGGCTACTGGTTCGACCTGGTCTGGACCGGCTACATCCTGGCCGCCGACGCCGTCGTCTGGGGCAGGGCCGGCCGCTCCCTGCTGCACGGCGGCGGCTGGCGGCTGGTGGCCATGTTCGCCCTCAGCGCGCCCTTCTGGTGGGCCTTCGAGATCGCCAACTGGCGCCTGGAGAACTGGGACTACGTCGGCGCCGAGATCTTCGCCGGCACGGCGCAGATGCCGTTGAAGACCCTCTCCTTCATGTTCGTGCTCCCGGCGCTGGCCGAGTCGCGCGACCTGCTGCGGTCCTTCGTCCGCTTCCCGCACCCGCCGGCCATCCCGCTGCCGTCCTGGACCGCCACCGCCCTGGTCGTGCTCGGCCTGGCCTGTGTGCCGCTGCTCTACCTCTTCCCGGACCAGACCTACCCGCTGGTCTGGCTGGCGCCACTGGCCGTCCTGGACGCGATCGCCGACCTGCGCGGCCGGCCGAGCATCCTCGCCCTGGTCCGCGAGGGCCGGGCCGGTCCGGTCCTGCTGCTGGCCGTTGCCGGTCTTGGCACCGGGATCCTGTGGGAGCTGTGGAACTGGGGGGCGCTGCCCTTCTGGCGGTACCGCATCCCCTACGTCGGCTTCTGGCCCGTGTTCGAGATGCCGATCCTCGGCTACCTGGGCTATCCGCCGTTCATCCTCGCCGCGGACGCGTTCTGGCGCCTGGTCACCGGCGGCCCCGGTGGCCTCACCGACAGCCCGGTCACCGACCTCGGCCAATCCGGCCCCGCCCGTCCACATCCTGTGACAAACTAAGCACAGCGTTCCGGAATCGGACGACCTGGACGGGAGGGACAGGCCATGACCACCTGGGTCGTCGTCCTCATCGTCGTGGCCGTGCTCGCCCTGATCGTGTGGGGGCTCATCACCATGGTCGAGGTGCTGCAGGAGTACGAGCGCGGGGTGGTCTTCCGGCTCGGCCGGGTCAAGGGCAAGCCCAAGGGACCAGGCCTGATCATCCTGCTGCCGTTCAACATCGACCGCATGCGCAAGGTCACCCTCCAGACGGTGGCCATGAACGTCCCGCCCCAGGACGTGATCACCAAGGACAACGTCACCATGCGGGTCGACGCGGTCGTCTACTCCCGGGTGGAGAAACCGGTGCCGGCGGTCGTCAATGTCCAGAACTACCTGTTCGCGGTCAGCCAGGCCGCCCAGACCAACCTGCGGGCCATCCTCGGCAAGTACGAGCTGGACACCCTGCTCGGCGAGCGCGAGAGGATCAACCGGGAGCTGCACGGGATCATCGCCCAGCGCACCCACGAATGGGGCGTCGAGGTCATCGGGGTCGAGGTCAAGGATGTGGACCTGCCCGACGACCTGCGCCGGGCGATGGCCCGCGAGGCCGAGGCCGAGCGCGAGGCCAGGGCCCTGCTGATCTCGGCCGACGCCGAGCGGCGGGTGTCGCGGGTGCTGTCCGAGGCCGCCGGGGTGATGGGCGAGCATCCCCAGGCCATGCAGCTCCGCTTCCTGCAGACGGTTGCCGCCGTGGCCACCGAGCAGAACTCGACCCTGGTCATGCCGATCCCGATCGAGCTGCTGAGCCTGTTCCCGCGCACGGGCGGCGGCGACCCCGGCAACGGCCGCCCGGCCGTCCCTCCGCCCCCGCCCCCCCGGACCACCCCGGGCCCGGAGGAGGGGCGCCAGCCCGAGCCGGGCAACGGTCGCCCCGGGTAGCGTCTTTACACCCAGTTGAAACCGGTCGTGCGATACCAGGGCCGCAACCGAAGCGTTACTGGCTGGAGATTGAGGCTGAGGTGGGCGTGGGTTACGCTGCGATGACAAGCCGCTCGACCAGACTGGGGGCGGTGCGCCCGGCTCGAGATGCCCGCGGATGACACGCGAGCGACCAGGGCGAGGAAGGAACATCGGCATGTCCACCCCATCGGGCGCCGCAGCCGGCGGCGGCCCTTCCTCAACGGATCTCCAGATCGGCTGGCAGTACCGGGCAGCCTGCAAGGGCCCGGTGTCCAACCTGTTCTTCGCCCCCAACCACCTGGAGCGCAAGGAGGAGCGCCTGGCCCGCGAGTCGGCCGCCAAGGCGATCTGCCGCGGCTGCCCGGTGCTGGCCGAGTGCCGCGAGTACGCCCTGCTGCTCCGAGAGCCCCACGGCATCTGGGGCGGGCTCAACGAGTACGAGCGCCGGCAGCTCCTGGCCCGCCGCGCCGGCTGACGATACCTGCTCTGGCCCGCCGCCCCGGCTGACCGATACCCTCCCTGGCCGGTACCCGAATGCCGAGCCGATGGAGAGGTCCATGACCGCCTGGGAGTATGCGACCGTTCCCCTGCTGCCGCACAACACCAAGCAGATCCTCGACAACTGGGGCGAGGACGGCTGGGAACTGGTCGCCGTCCACACCGCCGACGTCGGCGGCACGATCGCCTTCTTCAAGCGCCCCAAGGCCTAGCCCTCCGGACTGTGGGCGGAGCGGCCGTGATGTCGCGGTCGCCCGTTAGGTTCGCGCCATGGACCTCGACGCCGCCTTCGCCGCCCTGCCCGGGCTGACCGAGCGGACGGCCCAGCGACGCATGGCCTCCGCGGTCGCGGCCGCCCTCACCGACCAGCATCCGCTGCTGGTGCATGCCCCGACCGGGGTCGGCAAGTCGCTCGGCTACCTGGTCCCGATCGTGGCCGCCGGGCGGCGCGCGATCGTCGCCACCGCCACCAAGGCGCTGCAGTCGCAACTGGTCGAGCGCGACCTGCCCCGGCTCGCCGACGCCTTCGGCACCACCTCCGCCCTGGCCATGGGTCGGGCCAACTACGCCTGCCTGGCGCGGATGGATGCCCTGGTGGCGGCAACACGGCTGGCCGCGACGGCGGCCGAGGAGGCGGCCCTCGAGCTGGTCGCCTGGGCGGTCGACTCGCCCACGGGCAGCCGGCTGGACGCCCCGCCCGGGGTCAGGGACGACGTCTGGGACCTGGTCTCGACCAGCGGCGAGGACTGCCCGGGGCAGAAGGGCTGCGCCTTCCACCAGCGCTGCATCGCCGAACGGGCCAGGGAGCAGGCCCGCGAGGTGGACGTGGTCGTCACCAACCACCACCTCCTCCTGCTCGAGCTGGAGCTGCGCGCCATGGCCGACGCCCCGGGGGTGATGCTGCCCGAGGTCGACGTGATCGTGGTCGACGAGGCCCACCGCCTGGCCGATCACGCCGCCGACCTGTACGGAGTCACCGTGACCGCGGCCAGGATGGGTCGGGCCGGGGCGGCCGCCGACGCCGCCGCCAAGGCGGCGGGGCTGCGCAGCGACTGGGCCCGGCGCCTCCGCGGCCGCTTCCTCGAGCTGGCCGCCGACCTCTTCCCCGGCCCGGTCCTGCCCGGTGGGCGGGCCCACGCCACCCTGTCCGCCGCCCTCACCCCCCTCATCACCGAGGTCCAGGCCGCCACCGCCACCCTCAAGGACCTCGGCGACCACGCCGGCGAGCCCGACGCGGCCATCCTCGCCGCCCGCCGCCGCCTCCGAGGCCTCTCACGCGACCTCACCCGCCTCGCCACCCCGACCGGGCCGGACAACGACGCCAGGACCGCGCCTGAGCTGGCGGTGTGGGTGGAGGAGGCACGGGCCGGGGGACGCGTGGTGCGGTCGGCGCTGGTCGAGCCGGGACCGGTGCTGGACGCGGTGCTGTGGAACCGGACGGCGGCGGTGGTGGCCTGCTCGGCCACCTTGGCCGTGGCCGGCAGCCTCGACGTCGCCGCCCGCGCGCTGGGGGTGCGCGACCCGGCCACCGTGGTCGCCGCGTCGCCGTTCGACTTCCGGAGCAACGCGCTGCTCTACGTCCCCCGGACCCTGCCAACGCCCTCCTCGGCCGGCTTCCAGGCCGCGGCCGAGCGCGAGCTGGCCGCCCTGGTCGAGGCATCCCGCGGCCGGGCGCTGGTGCTGTGTACCTCCTGGCGGGCGGTCGAGTCGTTCGCCGCCGCCCTGTCCGGCCTGCCCTACGAGCTGCTGGTCCAGGGCGACGACGTCCCGGCCCGGCTGGCCGCCCGCTTCCGCGACGAGGTGGCCAGCGTGCTGGTGGCCACCAGGACCTTCTTCGAGGGGTTCGACGTCCCCGGCGAGAGCCTGTCGCTGCTCGTCCTTGACCGGCTGCCGTTCCCCCGGCCCGACGACCCCCTGCTGGCCGAGCGCGGCCGGCGGGTCGAGGCGGCCGGAGCCTCCCGGTTCGCCGAGGTATGGCTGCCCGCCGCGGCCGTCTCCCTGCAGCAGGCGCTGGGCCGCCTGGTCCGCTCGGAGACCGACCGGGGCGTCATGGCCGTGCTCGACCGGCGCCTCGCCGACGCCGGCTACCGCGCACCCCTGCTGGCCAGCCTGCCCCCCGCCCGCCTGACCCGCTCACTTGACGAGGTCGGTTCCTTCCTCGCCGTATAGGCTCCGCGCAGTGCCACGGCCGGCCCGGACAAAGGAGCCAGCACATGCCCACCCCAGAGGAGCGTCTCGAGCAGCTCGGCGTCAGCCTTCCGTCACCGGCCGTCCCGGTCGCCGCCTACGTCCCCTGCGTGCGCACCGGCAACCTCGTCTTCGTCTCGGGCCAGGTGCCGGTGGTCGACGGCAAGCCGAGCCACCTCGGCCGCCTCGGCGAGGGCGTCGGCCTCCAGGACGGCCGTGCCGCCGCCCGCACCTGCGCCATCAACGTG
>DATHIG010000382.1:0-2174 GCA_035490035.1 Actinomycetes bacterium | reverse complement strand
TGCGCCTTGGCGGCCGCCGTGAGCCGAGCATGAAAGGCCCTGAGCGCCACGGAGTACACCTGCTCCACGTCCACCCCGGTTCCGGCATCGGCCGCCCCAGCAAACGCCCTGACATCGATGCCGTCCTTGAGCGTGACGATGTAATCCCCGGACGGCGGCGCGGCTGACACCGGTCCTGTTACGCCGGGCGCCACCAGTGCAGCCGCCGCGAGCACGATCGCGGCCAACGCCGGCCCAACCCGGGAGGAGAAGCCGGCCTTGATGATCCCCTGGAGCCCGCGCCCTGCGATCTGTGGATCCACGGTGGATCCTCCTTCTGGTCGGACGGACAGGTACCCGCCGACCGGACAGAGCCGGTGTACCGCACTTCGGCGCTCCGCCGGTCGATCAGGACGGGAATGGGTTGATTGCGGTCATGGCGTGGAGCCTGCCACGCCATGCCGATAAGTGCCTCGATCCCGCAGATCCTGTCAGCCCAAGACCCGCAACCGCCCAGGACGTCCATGGGCAGGGAGCCGAGGCCGCACCATCTGGCCGCATGCGGCCAACCCCGCCGGCGGGACGGGCTCAACCGAGCGGGGTGAACTGGTGGCTGGGACGGCCGAGCACGTCCTCGGGAAGGATGCGGGAGGCAAGCCGGTTCGCGGCCAGCGCAGCCAGGAGTCCGGTCACCGGCATCGGGTGCAGCTCCTGGAGGGCGGCGCGCGACTCCAGCAGCGCCACCGGCCACCGGTCGGGGTGGCCCTGGGTCACCCAGTACAGCTCGTCGCCGTTGTCGGTACGCCCAAGCGGCAGCACGCCGCCTGGTTCAGGGAACGGTGGCAGCAACAGCCGATCCGGGAACTTGGCCCTGGTCTGGCTGTAGGCGGCCAGGACCCGGTCCTTCTCGACCAGCAGGTTGCCGTCCTGGCCCGAGGCGAACGGGTTGAACAGGTAAAGAAAATCGTCCACCTTGCCCGAGCCGTACACCTCGGTGAAGGCCTTGAAGTCGCTCGGCAGCCCCGTCCCGAGGGCCCTCTCGACCTCCGCCCAGCCGTCGGGACGGCCCGGTTCCACGGCATCGGCTGGGGGCGGCAGCAGCAGCCGCAGCCGCTCCAGCATGATGGCTCCTTTCGCTCGGCGATCGGCTGGGCGATCAGGCCGTCGTCTCCTTGACCGTGGCCTCGGGGGTGTTGGCGATGGTGACCTCGAGGCGGAAGTCGCGGTCGCCGATGGCGGTGATCCGGATCGCGCTTGGCGCCCCATCGAAGCTGGGGCTGGGGTAGCGCGGCCGCACGCTGTACCGGACCGTCTCGCCGGCGCGGACCGCCTCGGCCACGGCGGTCTCATAATCGCGCATCACCGGGGTGTTGGCCCGGGTCTGGTACAGCGCGACCAGGTTGGCGGGCAGGTCACCAGTGCCGCCGAGCTGGCGGCCGAGCAGGTGCCCGCGGGCGCGGTTGCGGGCGGGGAGCTGGTCCAAGCCGGGCGGCCGGATGCTTGAGTCGGCGGCGGACCCGAGCTTGTCGTGGGCCGCGGCGGCGACCATGGCGGGAGTGATGGTGGCGCTGATGCCGCTGCGCTGCCCGGTGGTCGGGTCGACCTGGCCGTACTTGACGGTGCCGCCCAGGCGGCGGATGGCGGCGGTGTTGTCGGCGGCGCCGTCAGCTTCCGGGGATGGCCGGGTCGCACTCGGCGGTGCCGGTAACACGCCCCGCTGGACAAGCAGGTAGCCGATCCCCGCGACCAGCACCGCCACCAGGAGATAGCTGAGCGACCCGGAACGACGGGACGTCCTGCGACGTGACCTGCTGCGGCGGCGGGGCGGCATCGGCTCCACATGGTCGGGTCCAGCGATCCTTGAGTTGACCACCGACCACGTTGGCCGCTGCGGACGCCGCGTGCAAGCCAGCAGCCGCGCGGCCGCCGACCCTCGGTCGAGTACATTCCCGTCCCCTACCAGGCCCCCGAACGCGAGCCAGCCCGGCGCCTACCCGGGCCACGCAGCCGGCGCTGAGCCCCACGGAGGCCGCGACCCACTCCATCCGCGCCGAGGAGTGAATGAGCGGCGCGGCCACTGGCACCGTGGTGGCAGTGGCCGCGCCGGGCGGGTGGTGTGGTCAGATCTTGGGGAGGAGCACCTGGTCGATGAGGTAGACGGTGGCGTTGGCGGTCTGGACGTTGCCGCAGATCAC
>DATHIG010000381.1:0-2356 GCA_035490035.1 Actinomycetes bacterium | reverse complement strand
CCCAGCATAGCAGACCGACCCGAGGAGTCCTGAACGGGCCGCTCGCCGAGGCGTCGCGCCTTGCGGCTAGTGCTTCGCGGGCGGCCCCGGCGCGCCTCGCCGCGGGGTCGCGGGCGAGGGGGCGGCCGACGCCGACCCGGGAGTGCGCCGCACCACGTTGAGCCGGCGCAACGTGGCGGCCTGCTGGAGCTGATCGGCCAGGTTGTCCAGCAGGCTGGTGGCGGGAACCGCCGGCTCGGCCGCCAGCCGCGCGATCAGTCCGTCGACCATCACGTGGGCGAGCCGTTCGACCTCGGGGTCGACGGTTGCGACCGGCTGGTCGGGCAGCATTCTCGGCGTACCCCGGAGGTAGGCCATGCTCAGTCGCCGGCCGCCGAGGGATGGCGACGGTGGGCGTCGGCGCGGCGGGCCAGCTCCAGCTGCTCGGACAGAGCCGGGCTGGCCGACCGCAGCACCAGATCGCCACCTTGGCGGCGGGTCCATTCGGAGATCCTGGCGATCGCCTCGACCCCAGCCGAGTCGATCAGGATCATGCCTCGCAGATCCAGCACGATGTGGTGGTGGCCCTGGCTGACCAGGTAGCTCAGGTACTGCCACAAGTGCAGGGCGGTCTCGGCATCGATGTCGCCGCGCACGGTGACGATGGTGTCGCCCTCCGACGAGGTGGTCGCGGACTGCAACAGTGGGGCCATGCGGCCTCCTTACCCGGGAACGACGCCTACGGGGTAGGAACGGGCCGTACGTTGGCGGCCTGGGGGCCCTTCTGGCCTTGGGTGATGGTGAACTCGACGGACTGCCCCTCGTTCAGCGAGCGATCACCCTCGCTCTCGCCCTCGATGGCGCTCACGTGCACGAAGACGTCGTTGCCGGACTCGGGCTTGATGAAGCCGTAGCCGCGATTCGCGTTGAACCACTTGACGGTTCCAACGGTCATGATGCTTGTCCTCCCTCCGTTGGCTCGGAGGTTCTTCTCGGCCACGCCGGCGCCGGACGGCGCTGGCGGCAAGGGACAAGCTCGACTGTTGCCAGCTAGCCAAACGTGACCTGTGCTAGGTCGAGGGTAGCACGGCGTGCCGCTCAGCGGGCGCGACCCGCCTTCGATGCCGTTGCGCCCTGGCGGGCGCCTTCACCCAGAGATCGGAGCCGCCCGAGCGTTCTGGACATCGAACGGCCGGCGCCCGCGCGGGCGCCGGCCGTCGGTCGAGGCTCAGCCGGCGAGGAACTCCTTGAGCGCCGGCGCCAGGACGGTTGGGTCGACGTTGTGCTCCTGCCCCTTGAGGGTTCGCCGCTGCGCGTCGGGGATCAGGTCCGCCAGCGCGTCGGCCGTCTCGCCCATGAACCCGAAGCTTGCCCCGCCGTCGATGATGACGGTCGGCACCGGGACGGCCTTTGCCCGCTCCACCGGGATGGTGTAGTCGCCCATGATCTTGGCGTCGTAGGCCAGGGTGTGGGCCAGCGCCTCCTGCTGCGCCCACCATGGCGCCTGGCGGGCACCGGCGGCGAACTCGGGCGGCAGGCCGACGACCTTGAGCATGAAGTACTCGACGGCGTCGCCGCGCCGGCCGGCCTCGACCAGCTCGGTGTAGACCCTCGAGGTGTCGGCCGGCAGGTCCGGACGCCCGGCGACGCTGTACGGCGGCTCCCACAGGGCCAGCTTGATGATCGGCAGGCCGCTGGCCGCAGCCTCCATGGCAAGGGCGGCGCCCGACGAGGTGCCGTAGAGGCTGGCCGATGCCCCGGCCGCCTCGATCACGGCCGCGATGTCCTCGACCTCGCGCTCGATGGCGTAGGGCAGGGTGTCGCCGCTGTCGCCGCGACCGCGGCGGTCGTAGTTGTAGACGGTGAAGTCGGTGGCCAGCGCGGCCGCCAGCCCGGCATTGGCCGTGCGGTCGGTCGAGCCGCCGCTGACGAGCACGACCGGCGGGCCGTCGCCCAGGCGGTCGTAGGCGATGGTGGTGCCGTCGCGGGAGGTCACGTTGTGCACTGGTAGCTCCTTTCCGGCTCATGCCGATCCTTCCGACCGGTCATGCGCGTGGCGTGCGGTGCCGCTCGTCGGCGCCGTTCATGGGGACATCGGAGCAGCCGACCCGTTCTCGACATCCCGTGGAAGGCTAGCGCGCCTGGTCCCTGAGGCGGGCCGCCCTGGCCTCGAGGTAGCGCTGTTCGGGAAGGCTGGTCGTGCGGCGCGCGGCGGCCCGATAGCGCTCGCGCGCGGCCGCGGCGTCGCCGGCCATCTCGAGCAGATGCGCGCCGACCGCGTCCAGGCGGTGGTGCCCGGTCAACCGGTCGTCAGCGTCCAGCGTGGCGAGCAGGTCGAGGCCGGCCCGCGGTCCGTGGACCATGGCGACCGCAACGG
>DATHIG010000380.1:0-2257 GCA_035490035.1 Actinomycetes bacterium | reverse complement strand
GCGGGAGGCGACGCCCAGCTTGCGATAGATCCCCTGGAGATGGGTCCTGACGGTGTTCACCGACACATAGAGCTCTTGGGCGATCTCCGGCTGCGACAACCTCGTCGGGAGCAGCCGCAGGACCGCCAGCTCCCGGTCGGTGAGCGCCCCCATTGGCGAGGGAGGCCCGCGGGGCGCCCGCCGCAGCGCATGCTCGGTGCCGTCAAGGAGCGAGGGGAGCATCCCGGGATCGGCGAACCCCGTGATTAGCTCCCGCGCACGCTTCACCGCGGCGTCGGCGCCGTCGGTGTCGCCGCGAGCGTGGCGGACACCGGCCAGCTCCAGCAGTGCCTGTGCGTAATGGACCACAGTACCGTCGATCCCCAGCACCGGCAGCGCCCGTTCCAGCAGGTGCTCGGCCTCGACCAACCCGCCCCGGCGGGTTGCGGCCCGGGCAAGGGCGAGGTAGGCGGTCCCGCTCAGCGGACTGAAGCCGAGCCCTTGGGCTTCGGTGACCTCCATCGAGCGGCGGGCGAGCGTCGCCGCCGTGGCATAGTCGCCATTCTCATCCGCAAGCAGCGACAGCAGCGCGTACGTGTTGATCACCACGTACGGCTGCCTGTCGGCCGGCGGCATGTCGCGAGCCACCTCCTCCAGCACCGCCCGCGCCTCGGCCGCCTGCCCAGAGAGATACAGACCCCGCCCGAGCACCGCTGCTCCCATCCAGTACGACTCCGAAGGTTTCGGGCCAGCGAGCTCGACGGCTCGGCGGGCAGCCTGTACTGCACGCCCGACGTCGTCGAAGACATGCAGGGAGCGTCCCATGGCGACCGCGAACGGCACCGAAGGCATCCCCTCGGGCGGTGGCTGGTGGCCATTGGCCTCGGCGGCCGCCAGCCACCGATCGTTCTCCTGCTTGGAGGCACCGCGGAGCCCAATGATCCACGCGGCGACGGCGGCAATGGGTGGATCGGCGGCGATGGCGTCGTCGGGAAGCCCTCCCAGCCAGCGCTCAACGGTCGCGACTCGCCCCCGCCGCGCGTATGTCAGCCAGTGGCGGCCAATCAGGGCGGCTGCCTCGGCGAACTCCCCGGCGGCGGTGGCGTGGTGGATGGCCGCCTCCACGTCCCCGGCATCCCGATGCCACGCCGCCGCCCGGCGGTGGAGCACCGGGATGAGCTCCGCCTCCCGGTTGGTCAGCTCAAGGCGCAGCAGCTCCGCGAACAGATGATGGTAGCGGTACCATCGGCGATGCTCGTCCAGCGGGATCAGGAACAGGTTGGCCCGTTCCAGCTCGACCAGCGCCTCGGCCGAGTTGTCAGTCTCCAGCAGCGCGTCGCACAGTGGACCCGACAGGCGCTGCAGGATCGAGGTCCGCAGCAGGAATGCCCTGAGCGGCTCGGGTTGGCGGGCCAGCACCTCGATGCCAAGGTAGTCGACGATGTGGCGGTGACCAGCCTCGAAAGAGGCGATGAAGGCGCCCGGGTCCTCCCGGCCCCGCAGCCACAGGCCGGCCAGATACAGCCCGGTCACCCACCCCTCGGTCCGCTCCCAGAGTCGCTGCACGTCCTGCGACGCCAGGTCGAGCCCCATCGCGTCGTTCAGCAGGGTGGCCGCCTCCGTATCGGTGAACCCCAGCTCGGCGATGCGGATCTCAGCCAACTCCCCCCTGGCCCGCAGCCGGGCCAGCGGCAACGGCGGGTCGACCCGTGTCGCCATCATCAGGTGCACGTTGGCCGGCAGGTGGTCGATAAAGAAGACGAGGGTCTGGTGGCACACGGGATTGTTGATCAGGTGATAGTCGTCCAAGACGATGACCAGCTCCGACCCGACCGTGGCCAGCTCGTTGAGCAACCCCGGCAGGACCACCTGGGTCAGGGCATCGGCCGAGTCCGAGCCCTGCAGCAGGCCGACCACGGACTCCCCGAGCCCAGGCTCGACGGCCCGGAAGGCCTCGATGACATAGACCCAGAACCGCACCGGGTCGTCGTCGCCGGCATCCAGCGACACCCAGGCGACCCCCCGTGATCCGTGATCAGCCAGGCACCACTGGGCCAGCAGCGTCGTCTTGCCCGACCCGGCCGGCGCGTCGATCAGGCACAACCTTGTCTGCGCCCCGGCCTCCAGGAGCGCATCGAGCCGAGCTCGCGGCACCAGCCCAACGTGGATCGGTGGTGGGCGCAGCTTGGTTCGCAGCAGGACAGGGCTCGCAGGGTCCGTCACGGGAGGGCTTCTTGTTGAGGAGCCTCAGTCAACGACACCACTGATCTCTTCCGGG
>DATHIG010000379.1:0-8028 GCA_035490035.1 Actinomycetes bacterium | reverse complement strand
GAGGTCCCGACGGCCCGGTCACCGCGCCGACCCCTGAACGGCTGAGCGGGCGGGCGACCCTGATCGCCGGCGCAGCGGTGGTGGCGTTGCCGTGGCTTGCGGTGAAGTACGTGCCGGTGGCGGCCACGCTCGCGGTGGTCGCCGGGTGGCGGCTGGTCGGGGCCGGCCAGCGTCGGCGGGTGCTGGGGCTGGCCGCGGCGCTGGCCGCGGCCGGGATCGTCTTCCTGGTGCTGCACCGCTGGTGGTACGGGGGGTGGACGCCCTACCAGACCGGCAGCCACTTCACCGGCGGCGAGCTGACGGCCGTCGGCGCCGACCCGGACTACCTGGGCCGCAGCCGACGGCTGCTCGGCCTGCTGGTGGACCGGTCGTTCGGCCTGGCCGCCTGGCAGCCGGCCTGGCTGCTGGCCGTGCCCGCCGTCGCCGTGCTGCTCGGGCGCCGGCCGCACGGCTGGGCCGCCGTGGCCGCCCCCCTCGCCGCCGGCTGGCTGGTCGCCAGCTTCCTCGCCCTGACCATGCACGGCTGGTGGTCTCCGGGCCGCCAGGTGGTGGTGGTCCTGCCGCCGGCCGCCCTCGCCGTCGCCTGGTGGGCCGGGCCGGAACGCCGCCGGCGCCTGGTCCTGGCCGCCACCGGCGGGATCGGGCTGCTCGCCTACGGGTGGCTGGTCGCCGAGGGAGCCGCCGGGCGGGTCACCTGGGCGGTCGACTTCGCCGACACCGCCAACCCGCTGTACCGGGCCTGGCGGCTGGTCCTCCCCGACTACCTGGCCATGACCTGGTGGACCTGGCCGCTGCACGCGGCCTGGCTGATCGCGCTCGCCGTCGGCGCGGCCGCCGCCGGCGGAGCTGGACAGCGCCTGGCCCGCTTCCATAGGCTCCGCACCCGTGAGCTTAGGGAAGCCTAAATCTGGAGGTCGGAGGCGTGAGGAACCGGAGATGGCGTGGGCTGGCCGGGCTCGGGGTGGCCCTGGCGCTGCTGCTCGCCGGCTGCGGATCGGACGACGGCGCCGGGGTGCGCACGCTGGACGGCACCCAGTCGGCCAGCGGCAGCGGCACCGCGTCGGGCAGCGGCACCGCAGCCGGGAGTGGCACCGCATCCGCGGCGGCGGCCTGCAAGCCGGTCGGCGACGCCGGCAGCAGCGACGCCACCATCGCCGTCGAGCTGAAGGAGTGGACGGTGCTGCCGGCGCGAGCCGACGTGCCCGCCGGCACCGTCACCTTCGATGCCCGCAACACCGGCGCCGACGCGCATGAGCTGGTGGTCGTCCGCGCCGACGACCCGGCCACGCTGCCGCTGGCCGCCGATGGCACGGTCGACGAGGAGAAGCTCCCCGAGGGGGCGTTCATCGGTGAGATCGAGGCCTTCCCGGCCAAGCAGACCTGCAAGGGCACCTTCGAGCTGGCGGCGGGCGGCTACGCCCTGTTCTGCAACCTCCTGGAGACCGAGGCCGACGGCAAGAGGGAGAACCACTACGCCAACGGCATGCGCACCCGCTTCGAGGTCCGCCGGTAGCGGCCGGACCGGCGGGGCGGTCCGTCGGCTACGCGGGGGCGGGCCAGGGCAGGCCGACGGCGGCGGCCATGGCGTCAAGGTCGGGGCGGATGCGGGCGATCTTGACCACCGCGCCGGCGGCCTGGGCGCACAGCATGCCGAGGCCGTCGGCGGCGGCGGCCGCGCCGGCCGCCCTGGCCGCCTCGACCAGGCCCTGGCTGTCGGTCCCGTAGTTGCAGTCGAGCACGCGGACGCCCCGGCGGAGCCGGTCCTGGCCGGGGATCGGCTGACCGCGGGCGGTCAGGGTGGTCGCCTGGACGATCACGTCGGCGGCGGCGACCAGCTCGGCGGCGTCGGCCCAGTCCAGCGCCTGGGCGCCGGGGCCGGCCAGTCCGGCCACCTGGGCGGCGCGCTCCCCGTCGCGGCCGGCGACCGTCAGCGGGACGCCGGGCAGGCCCTGGTGGCGGCGCGCCCTGGCCAGGCGGCTCCAGGCAAACGCCACCGCCAGCGCCACCCCGCCGGTGCCGAGCAGCAGCGCCGGACCGGTGCCAGGCCAGCGGGCGTCGCGCAGGGCGAGCTGGCTGCCGAGCGCCCACACCGCCCCGGCGACATCGGTGTTGCCGCCGACCAGCCGGCCCTCGCGCAGGAACACGGTGTTGACGGCCCCGAGGCGGTCGGCCGGCCGCTCCAGGGCATCGACCAGCTCGGCGGCGGGCTGCTTGTGCGGGGTGGTCAGGTTCACCCCGGCCAGCGCGCCCGTCCTGACCTCGGCCAGCACCGCCGCCAGCTCCTCGGGCCGGGTCGGGCGGGCCTGGTAGGACCACCCGTCCAGCCCTGCGGCACGGTAGGCGGCCTGGTGGAGGGCCGGAGACAGGGTGTGGGCGAGCGGCCAGCCGAGCACGGCGGCGACGGGCACGGCTACAGCAGCCCCTTGGCCTTTGCCTGCTCCTTGAGGCGCAGGAATTCCTGGTAGCTGGCGGTGAAGGCGTGCTCGCCGCGCTCGGAGGCGAGCACGTAGTAGAGCCAGTTCCCGTCGGCCGGCTGCAGCGCGGCCCTGATCGCGGCCTCCCCTGGGGCCGCGATCGGGGTTGGCGGCAGGCCGGGATGCACGTAGGTGTTGTAGGGGGACCTGGACTTGAGGTCGGCGACGCTCAGGCGCTTGTGGCGGACGGCGTACTCGACGGTGGCGTCGATCTGGAGCAGGCGCTTGCCGCGCAGCCGGTTGTAGATGACCGCGGCGATCTTCGGCCGGTCGGCGTCGACCTTGGCCTCCCGCTCGATCATGCTGGCGACGATCAGCAGCTGGTAGGGGCTGAGGCCCTGGGGGCCCTTCGACAGCTGGTAGTTGGAGAGCACGGCCTCCAGCTGGTTGACCATGTCCTGGAGCACGCTCACGGCGGTGTCGTCGGCCTTGATGGCGTAGGTGTCGGGGAACAGCAGGCCCTCCAGCGAGGTCACGCCCTTGGGGCGGTGCGGGACGATCAGCTCCTTGCTCTTGAGGGCCTTGCCCAGCTCGGCCTTGGTGAGCTGCTTGGTGGCGGCGAGCTTGTCGACGATCTGGGCGACGGTGAGGCCTTCCGGGATGGTGACGGGGGTGCCGGTGTTCGGGCCCTTGGCCAGGATGTCGAGCACGGCGTCGATGCTCATGCCGGTGGTCAGCTCGTAGGTGCCTGGCTTGAGGATGCCGTCCAGGCCCCGCTCCTCGGCGACGTCCCGGAAGCGGTTGACGCTGTCGACCACTCCGGCCTCGCGCAGGGCCCGGCCGATCTCGACGCTGCCCTGCCCGTTGTCGATGGTGACGGTCACCGGCTGGCCGGGGGGGACGTCCTTCCGCTCCCTGGCCGCGCTCCACTGCAGCGCCTGGAACACCACCCCGCTGGCGACCACCAGCAACAGCGCCATCACCAGCACCCCGCGCCGCCGCCGGCGTCTGCGCTGCCGCCGCTCCACCCGACTCATCGAGGCACCCCCGCTGGGTTCCCCGGACCCCTCCGGCTCATCGTCTTGCGTCCAGCCAGGTCTGGAGGAAGACGCTGGACGCGACCTGGTCGACGACCTCGCGGCGGGCCCGGCGGCGCACACCCCCGCCGACGAGGGCGCGTTCGGCGGCCACCGTCGACAGGCGCTCGTCGGCCAGCTCAAGGGCCAGCTCGGGCAGGAGCGGGGCCAGCTCGGCCAGGTAGGCGCGGACCGACCTGGCCGCCGGGCCTTCGCGGCCGGCCAGGGTGACCGGGAGGCCGACCACCACGGTGGTCGCCTCCTGCTCGGCGGCCAGGGCGGCAAGGGCCCGCGCATCCTCGGCCGGGGCCCGGCGCGGAATGGTGGCCAGGGGGCTGGCCACCGTTCCGGTCGGGTCGGAGACGGCAACACCAAGGCGTCGAGTGCCGACGTCGAGGCCGAGGACGCGACCCGTCATCCCATGGGGCCTTTAGCTCCCCCCTGGCTCTCCGGGGTCCTACCCTCGAGGTCCCCGGACCCCCCCTGAAGCAGGCGCAACGCGTCGGCCCGTGCGATCTGGAGGGCCTGGTCCAGACGGCTCGGGTCGCGGCCGCCCGCGCTGGCCAGGTCGCCCTTGCCGCCGGCGCCACCCCCGACGGCCTTGGCCGCCGACGCCAGCACGTCGCGGGCCGCCCGCCCGGCGCCGGCCAGGTCGGCGGTGAGCAGGGCGACCATGGCCGCCTTGCCCTGGGCCTGCGAGCCGAGCACGACCACCCCCGGCCCGGCGCCGACCCGGTCGCGGACGGCGCTGGCGATCCGGCGCAGGTCGTCGGCGCCGGCCTCGGGCACCCGCTCGACCACCAGCCAGCCGCCGGCCTCGCGGGCGAGGCGGCCGGCCAGCTCGGCGGCCAGCCGCTCCAGCCCGGCCACGCGCAGCCGCTCCAGCTCCCGCTGGGCCGCGGCCAGGGCCTCCAGCCGGCGCCGCAGCTGCTCGGGGGCGTCGTCGGGCCGGGTCCTGAGCAGGGCCGCCACCTCGGCCAGGAGCTGGCGCTCGCGGTCGACGTAGCGCAGCGCCTCCAGGCCGGTGAGGGCTTCGACCCGGCGCAGGTTGGCGCCGATCGAGGACTCGCCGAGCACGATCACCGGCCCGACCTGGCTGCCGTGACCGACGTGGGTGCCGCCGCACAGCTCACGGGAGAAGTCGCCGACCTCCACCACCCGCACCACCGAGCCGTACTTCTCGCCGAACAGCGAGATCGCCCCGGCCGCCTCGGCCTCGTCGAGGCTGCCGTGCCAGACCCGCACGTCCGGGTCGGCCAGGAGCTGGCGGTTGACCGCCGTCTCGACCTCGGCCAGGCGCTCTGGCGGAACGGGCTGGAAGTGGGCGAAGTCGAAGCGCAGCCGGCCGGCGTCGACCAGCGAACCCTGCTGGCGGGCGTGCTCGCCGAGCTGGTCGCGCAGCGCCCAGTGCAGGGTGTGGGTGGCGGTGTGGCTGCGGGTGACGGCCTGGCGGCGCTCGACGTCGACCTCGGCCTGGACCTCGTCGTCCAGGTGGACCTGGCCCGAGACCACCCGGGCGCTGTGGATGCTGAAGCCCTCCAGCCCGGGGCGGGTGTCGGTCACCTGGAGCACGGCGCCGTCCCTGGTCCGGACAAGACCGGTGTCGCCGACCTGCCCGCCGCCCTCGGCGTAGAACGGGGTCCGGTCGAGGATCAGCTCGACCTGGTCGCCCTCGCCGGCCGCGACCAGCTCCTCGCCGTCGCGCAGCAGCCCGAGGATGCGGCCCTCGGCGCTGGTGCGCTCGTACCCGACGAAGGTGGTGCGGCCGTGGCGGGCGCTCAGGTCCCGGTAGGCCTCGATGCGGCGCAGGTCGGCGTCCAGCTCCCTGCGGGCCTCCTTGGCCCGCCGGCGCTGGTCCTCCATCAGCACCCCGAAGCGGTCGGCGTCGACGGCCAGCCCGGCCTCCTCGGCCGCCTCAAGGGTCAGCTCGTAGGGGAACCCGTAGGTGTCGTGGAGCTGGAAGGCGGTGTCGCCGGGCAGCATCGTGCCGCCCTCGTCCCGTGTCCGGCGGATGGCCCCCTCAAGCAGGCTCGAGCCCTGGCGCAGGGTGCGCGAGAACGAGTCCTCCTCGCTGGCCACCACCTGGCCGATCAGCGAGCGCTGGGCGACCAGCTCCGGCCAGGCGTCGCCAAGGTTGGCCACCACGCGGGCGCAGACCCGCGCCAGCGCGGGCTCCTCGACCTCGAGCAGGCGCAGGTGCCTGACCGATCGGCGCAGCAGCCGGCGCAGGATGTAGCCGCGGCCCTCGTTGGAGGGCAGGACCCCGTCGGCGATCAGGAAGCTGGCCGTGCGGGCGTGCTCGGTGACGATCCGCAGCCACCGGTCGATCCGGTCGTCCCTGCCGTAGGCGGCGCCGGAGACCTCCTGGACCTCGGCGATGACCGGGGCCAGCAGGTCGGTCTCGTACATCGAGTCGGCACCCTGGAGCAGCGTCGCGACCCGCTCGAGGCCCATCCCGGTGTCGATGTTCTTGTTGGGCAGCTCGCCGATGATGTTGTACTGCTCGTCCCGGATGTTCTGCATGAACACCAGGTTCCAGATCTCCAGATAGCGTTCGGAGCCGCTGGCCGGGCCGCCGTCGCGGCCGTAGCCGGGGCCGCGGTCGTAGTGGATCTCGGAGCAGGGGCCGCACGGGCCCGCCACGCCCATCGACCAGAAGTTGTCCTCCTTGCCAAGACGCTGGATGCGCTCGGCGGGCATGCCGATCTCCCGCCAGAACCCGATCGCCTCGTCGTCGTCGAGGTACACGGTGATCCACATGCGGTCGGGGTCCAGGCCGAACTGCTCGGTCACCAGCTCGAAGGCGTAGGCGATCGCGCCCTGCTTGAAGTAGTCGCCGAAGGAGAAGTTGCCGAGCATCTCGAAGAAGGTGCAGTGGCTGCGGTCGCCGACGTTCTCGATGTCGGAGGTTCGGGTGCACTTCTGCACGCTGGTGGCGCGCGCGAAGTCCGGCTCGACCTCGCCGAGGAAGTAGGGCTTGAACTGGTTCATGCCCGCGTTGGCCAGCAGCAGGGTCGGGTCGTTGGGGATCAGCGGGCTCGACGGGACGAGCCGGTGGTCACGCTTGACGAAGAAGTCGGTGAACCGGCGTCGGATCTCGGTGGAGTTCATTGGTGTGACCTCGCGTTCGTGGGTCAGGAGCCGTTCTACCCGCCGAACCGGGCCAGGGCGCTAACCGGCCCCGCTCCCCGGTTCGGCGAGCTGAGCTCGCAGCTCCGCCTCCCGCTCGGCCATGGCCGTCTGGCCCTCCTCCAGCGCCCCGGCCAGGCGCGTCCGCCAGTCGGCGGCCGTCTGGAGCAGCTCCCCGGCCAGCGACTGGGGCGCCAGCCGGTCGGCGGTCCGCGACGCCCAACGCATCGCCCCCACCCCGATGGCGGCCCCCATCCCGAGCCCGACCAGTCCCCAGAAGATCCGCTTCACCGGTTCATCGCCGCCTCCGGGAGCGGCGGCCACGGGTCGCCGGCTCATCCTCCCCGGCCTTGCCGGCCGCCTTGCGCAGCCCGTAGGCGAACGCGCTCAGCTTGACCAGGGGGCTGGTGATGGTGGTCGAGACGGTGTTCACCATGCCGCCCACCGAGGCGGTGACGCTCTCGGCGGTGGCCAGGATGCCGTCGACCCGGCCGCGCTCCTGGTTGACCATGGCCACGGTGGTGTTGACCTCCCCCAGCAGGGGCACGGTCTGCTTGGTCACCCCGTCGATCAGGTCCTTGGTCGAGGTGAGCACCCGGAACAGGTTGGCCATCACGACACAGAGCACAACCACCAGGGCGCCCACCAGGAAGGCGACGATCGTCCAGGCGATGGCCAGCAGGCTCACGGGTTCTGCTCCTCGTTGTCCGTGGGTCCGGAACGTTCAAGCTTAGCCGCTCCCGCCGGGGTCAGGCCCGCGGGGATCGGGTGCGGCCGCCGGGAGTTTACCGCCCGCGCGACGGTGCTTGCGGCGCCGGCTCGGCGACGAAGTCGCGCTGGCGCACCAGCCACAACGCCAGCACCGCCCCGACGCCAGCCACCACGGCGCTGACCAGCAGGATGTCGTCGAGGGCGGCCGCGAAGGCGGCGGCCGAGGCGACCGCCCCCGACGGCAGCAGCGCCCCAAGGGCGGCGATGCCGAGGGCGAGGCCGACCTGGCGGAAGGTGTTGTTGACCCCTGAGGCCATGCCGCTGCGGGCCGCCGGGACCACCCCGAGGGCGGCGTAGGTCACGGCCGGGTTGGCAAGGCCGATCCCGACCCCCATGGCCAGCAGCCCGGGGAGCAGGAAGGTCCAGGGCGACGACGCCTCCAGCCCGCGCATGGCCAGCAGGCCGGCGGCGCACAGCAGCTGCCCGGCGGGCAGGGCGACCCGCACCGGCAGCAGGCCGGCGAAGCGGCCGCCAAGGACCGACACCACGAAGGCGGCGGCCGACAGCGGCAGGAGCTGCAGCCCGACCGCGGTCGGAGAGGCGCCGCCGACGTCGAGCAGGAACAGCGTGAGGTACAGGAACGGGCCGAAGGTCGAGGCGGCCATGATCAGCACCACCACCGAGGCGCCGGTGAAGGT
>DATHIG010000378.1:0-6931 GCA_035490035.1 Actinomycetes bacterium | reverse complement strand
CCGCCCACGGCGAGCCGCCGGGCCTGGAGCTGTTCGCCGGCGGCCTGCAGTGCGAGCTGGACCTCGGCCACACCGTCGAGTGGGTGGCCGACTACTTCCCGATCCTGGCCAGCCAGCGCCGCCCCGACGGCCGCCTGCGGGTCCGCCTGGCCACCCACCAGCTCTCCTGGCTGGTCCGGCTGGTCCTGCGCCTGGCCCCCGACGCCGAGCCGGTTTCGCCGCCCGAGCTGCGCAACGCCGTCGCCGAGGCCACCCGCAGCGCCCTGGCCGCCTACTCCTCCTAGCGCGGCTCAAGCCAACCGGGGTCGGGGCCGATACCCCGGGGCATGAGCCACGATTCGATGCCGCCGACCAGGATCCGAGCCACCTGCCCGGGCTGCGGCGAGGTCGAGCTGACCCCGCCCGACGTCGAGCTGCGGGTGTGCCGGGAAGAGGAGCACAGCTTCTACGCGTTCGTCTGCCCTGAGTGCTACCAGACCGTGACCAAGCCGGCCGACCAGCGGGTGGTGCGGCTGCTGACCTCGGGCGGGGTGCCGGCCCAGCCGTGGGACCCGCCAGGGGAGATCCTGGAGGCGCGCACCGGCCCAAGGCTCACCTGGGACGATCTGCTCGACCTGCACCTGGAGCTGGAGTCGCCCGACTGGTGGGCCCGGTTCGAGGCGGCGTGCCGCTGAGCCGGTCGACCGGGTAGCATTCGGCGCCGACACCCATTCCGCCCGGAGGTCACGCTGCCGCTCTGGCTCGCCATCCTGCTCGGCGTGTTCTGGCTCGCCGTGCTCGTCACCGTCGCCTTCACCGTCTGGCGCATGGTGGCCAACCTCAAGGCGATCGCCGCGTCGGTGCAGGAGCTGGGAGAGCGCCTCACCCCGGTCCTCGACCAGCTCAGCACCGCCAGCCAGGAGACCGCCGAGCACGCGGCCCGGCTGTCGGAGCGGGGAGCCAGAGCGGCCAGGGAGCGGTAGACTCGGACCGAGCGTGCGCAAACGGTCACGACGCGAAGGAGTCGAGCAATGCCAGGGCCGGAGTGGATCTGGGTCATCGTCGTGATCGTCGTCCTGTTCGGTGCCAGCCGGCTGCCGGCCATGGGCCGCAACGTCGGCCTCGGCATCAAGGAGTTCAAGAAGGGCGTCACCGAGGGTTCCCGTAACGACAAGGACGAGAGCGGCAAGCCGGCGCCGGCCGACGAGCGCGAGCGGGGCACGACCCCCTAGCCACCCGCCATCCTCCCGGAGCCACCGTGCGACTGTCGCGCCGCCCACGGGCCAACCCGTCGGGCGAGATGTCGATCCTCGAGCACATCGGAGAGCTGCGAAGCCGGCTGCTCAAGAGCTGCGTTGCCCTGGTGGTGGCCACCACCGTGGCCTTCGCGTTCCTGTACGAGCCGGTCATCCAGTTCCTGCTCCGCTCCTACTGCGCCCTGCCGGCCAGCGTCCGCATCGGCACCGTCGCCGAGGACGGCGGCTGCCGGCTGGCCGCCCTGAGCCCGCTGGAGCCGCTTTCCATCCGCATCCGGGTCTCCCTCACCGTCGGCCTGCTGCTGGCCATGCCGTTTCTCGCCTACCAGCTGTGGCGGTTCATCACCCCAGGGCTCAGGCAGAACGAGAAGCGCTTCGCGATCCCGTTCGCGCTGGCCAGCACGCTGCTGTTCGTTGCCGGGGTGGCGTTGGCGTTCTACACCCTGCCCAAGGCGATCAGCTTCCTGGTCACCATGGGCGGCAGCGGCATCGCCAGCTTCTTCCAGGCCGACCGCTACCTTCGCTTCGTGCTGTTCATGGGCCTGGCCTTCGGGGTCACCTTCGAGTTCCCCCTGGTGCTGGTCTTCCTGTCGATGGTGGGGGTGCTGTCGTCGGCGGCCATGCTGCGGGCCTGGCGGCCGGCCGCGGCCGTGATCATCGTCGTCGCCGCCGTGGTCACCCCCAGCCAGGACCCGATCAGCCTGTTCGCCATGGCCGTGCCCATGTGGTGCTTCTACTTCGCGGCCGCCGCCGTGGCCCGCTACATCATCGAGCCGCGCCGGGCCAGACGCCAGCAGCTGGTCGACTAGCCGTCCCGCGACCGCAGGCGGCGCAGGCCCCCGGCGTCATCGTCGCCGTCGTCGTCTCGGTCACCGGCCGAGGGGTCGTTGACCGCGGCCGGCGGCCCGGCAGACAATTCCGCGGCCATCGCACCCCGGGAACGCGGCACCTGGCGGTACCCTTGCTCGGATCGGGCGCGTAGGCCGACCGACAACGGCGAGCACGGCGGGAGCGGGGTAGCCAGTTTGGCCATCAAGGGGAAGAGCAAGCGCAGCCAGGGACGGCCGGTGCGGCGGCCGGCCACCGGGCCGCGGATCCAGACCGTCGACCGGCGCCTGCCCTGGTACCGGGCGCCCGCGTTCCCGGTCACGCTGGCCGTGATCGCCCTGCTCGGCACCCTGATCGCCGCCGGCAACCGGGTCCAGGAAGGCTGGGCCCGCGACGACGTGAGCCGCTTCACCTCCGCCCTGCGCACCCAGACCGACCAGCTCCCGTCGGTCCTCGGCACCGGCACCAAGGAGCTGCCGGGGTTCCCCAGCGCCCAGGACCTCACCAAGGGCACGCTCACGCCCAAGCAGCTGGCCGTCCGGGCCAGCGGCTGGTCGGCCAAGCTCGGCCAGATCCAGGGTCAGGTGGAGTCGATCACCGTCGGCCAGCCCCCGGCCGATCCCGGGGGCGACGGCGAGCCGGCCAACGCCGTCGGCGGCCGGGTGGCCATGCTGTCGAGCGTCCGCGACGCCTACGTCGCCGCCCTCGGCGTGTACGTGAACGCGGCCACCATCTACCAGCAGGCCGGCGAGGCCCCGGCCAAGAGCAAGACGGCCGAGGCCCTGCTCCAGCAGGGCGCCGGGACCGCCGCCACGGCCGGGCGGGCGATGGACGCCGCCGCCGGCACCCTGGCCCGCCTGCACGCCCGCTACGACCTCGACCTGACCAGGCAGATGCCCGGCGAGTCCACCGAGGCCTTCGGCGCCCGCTACCAGTCGGGCGCGTCCCCCACCAACGTCCTGCCACCGAACTAGCCACCGGCCAAGCATCCGGGTTCGAGGGATCTGCGTGGCCGCCGTGGACGGGCTCCCCGCACCCGGACCGAGGGCTGCGGGTTGGCGGCCTCCGGACAGGGTGGACTGAGCACGTGCGCGCGCTGATGGTGCACAACCCCACGGCCGGGGGTGGGCGGGCCGGGCGGCTGGTGCCGGCGGTGCTGGCGCGGCTGCGCGACGCCGGGGTCGAGGTCGAGCAGCACCGGACCAGGTCGCTGGAGGATGGGCGGGTGGCCGCCTGCGAGGCCGCGGCGACCTTCGACGCGGTGGTGGCCGTCGGGGGCGACGGCACCGTCGGGGCGTGCGCGGCCGGGCTGGCCGACGCCGGCCCAGGGGCACGGGCCGCCCTCGGGGTGATCCCGGTCGGGAGCGGCAACGACGCCGCCCGCAGCTTCGGCCTGCCCGCCGGCGACCCGCTGGCCGCGGCCGGGCTGCTGCCGCGGCTGCAGCGACGACCGGCCGACCTGGCCACGGTGGCCGGACGGGCCTACCTGAACGTCGCCGGGGCCGGCTTCGACTCCGAGGTCAACCGGGTCGCCAACCAGCGGCTGGGGTGGGCCAAGGGCCGACCCCGCTACGTCGGCGCCGTCCTGGCCGAGCTGGTCGTCGGCCGCAGAGCCAGCTTCGAGCTGGTCCTGGACGACCAGGCCAGCCGGCACCGGGGCTGGCTGGTGGCGGTGGCCAACGGCCCGAGCTACGGCGGCGGCATGCGCGTCGCCCCGGCCGCCAGCCTCCAGGACGGCCTGTTGGACGTGGTCGTCATCCACGACATCGGCAAGCTCGAGTTCCTGAAGACCTTCCCCAAGGTGTTCTCGGGCCGGCACGTCGAGCACCCGGCGGTCAGCGTCCACCGGGCCGGCCGGGTCGAGCTGGACGCCGACCGGCCGCTGGCCGTCTACGCTGACGGCGAGCCGGCCGGGACCCTGCCCGCCACCTTCCAGGTCCGGCGGGCCGCGATCACCGTCCTGGCCGCCGACGACGCCCCCGGCTTCCCCGGCCGGTAGCCGGCGAGCGCCGGGGGCTGCCGGCTGGCAGCATGAGCGCCATGATCGAGGATCCTGCCGACCCCGGTGCACCGGGGGACCACCCATGAGCCCCCTTGACCCCGAGGCGCTGGTCGACCAGTTCGCGGGCGGCTACAGCTTCGAGCTCGACGACTTCCAGCGGCGCGGCTGCCTGGCCCTCGCCGGCGGCCAGGGTGCCCTGGTCGCGGCGCCCACCGGGGCCGGCAAGACGGTGGTGGGGGAGTTCGCGGTCTGGCTGGCCCTGCGGTCGGGCGGCAAGGCGTTCTACACCACCCCCCTGAAGGCGCTGTCCAACCAGAAGTTCGGCGACTTCGTGGCCCGCCACGGGGCGGCAAAGGTCGGCCTGCTCACCGGCGACAACTCCATCAACGGCGAGGCCCCGGTGGTGGTGATGACCACCGAGGTGCTGCGCAACATGCTCTACGAGGGCAGTCCGACCCTCGGCGGGCTTCGCTACGTGGTCATGGACGAGGTCCACTACCTCCAGGACCGGGTCAGGGGGGCGGTCTGGGAGGAGGTGCTGATCAACCTCCCGGTCGAGGTTCGGGTGGCCAGCCTCTCGGCCACCGTGTCCAACGCCGAGGAGTTCGGCGAGTGGCTGGAGGCGACCCGGGGCGCCACCGAGGTGGTGATCGAGGAGCGCCGCCCGGTCCCGCTGGACAACCACTACCTGATCGGCCGGGAGCTGCACCCGCTGTTCGTGACCAGGGGCGACGAGGTGGTTCCCAACCCCGCCCTCGCCCGCCGGGGCGAGCGCGAGTGGCGGCCGGGCCGCGACACCAAGGGCCGCCACGGCCGCGACGGCCCCCGCTCCGTCGGGCGCGGCTGGGTGCCGTCCCGGGTCGAGGTGGTCGACCTGCTGGAGGCCGAGCGGCTGCTGCCGGCCATCTACTTCATCTTCTCCAGGGCCGGCTGCGACCAGGCGCTGGAGCAGTGCCGGGCCGGCAACATCCGGCTGACCAGCCAGGCCGAGCGGGCCGAGATCCTCGAGTTCCTCGACCTCAAGGTGGCCCCGATCGACCCGGCCGACCTGGACGCGCTCGGCTACGCCGACCTGGCCGAGTCGCTGGGCCGCGGGGTGGCCAGCCACCACGCCGGCATGCTGCCCCTGTTCAAGGAGGCGGTCGAGGAGCTGTTCGCCCAGGGCCTGGTCAAGGTGGTGTTCGCCACCGAGACGCTGTCGCTCGGCATCAACATGCCGGCGCGCACGGTGGCCATCGAGCGGCTCACCAAATGGCAGGGGGAACGCCACGAGCTGCTCACCCCGGGCGAGTACACCCAGCTCACCGGGCGGGCCGGCCGGCGCGGGATCGACAGCCGCGGCGCCGCGGTCGTGCTCCACCAGCCGTTCATCCCCTTCGAGCGGATCACCGGGCTGGCCTCCAACCGCACCTACCCGCTCACCTCCTCGTTCCGGCCGTCCTACAACATGGCCGTCAACCTGGTCGCCAACTACGAGCGCAAGCAGGCCGAGCGGCTGCTGGCCTCCTCGTTCGCCCAGTTCCTGGCCGACCGGACGGTGCACGGGGCCGAGCAGACCCTGGCCCGCAACGCCCGCTTCCTGGCCGGCTACCTGGAGTCGGCCGCCTGCGTCCGGGGTGACGTCGCCGAGTACTGGGGGCTGCGCCGCCGGCTGCGGGCCCGCGAGAGCGCCCTGGCCGACGCCGAGCGCCGGGCCGAGACCCAGGAGGCGGCCGAGGTGCTGCGCTCGCTGGCCAGCGGCACGGTCATCTGGCTGCCGGGTGGGCGCCGCCGCGGGCTGGCCGCGGTGATCGGCCCGGCGGGCGGCCGCGACGGCGCCACCGGGGTGCTGGTGCTGACCGAGGACCGGCGGGTCCGCCGGGTCGCCGTGCGCGACCTGGGCGGCGCCCCGGTGCGGGTCGGCAAGGTGGCCATGCCCCGCACCCTCAGCCCCAAGAGCCCCCGGTTCAAGGCCTACGTCGCCAGGGCGCTGGCCGAGCTGGACCCGGGCACACAGCCGCAGCCCCGCCGCCGGCGCCGCGCCGGCGCGGGCGACCCGGAGCTGGCGGCGCTGCGGGCCGAGCTGCGCGCCCACCCGGTGCACGGCTGCCCCGACCTGCCGGACCACGAGCGGTGGCTGCACCGCCACGACCAGCTCCAGAAGGAGCAGCACGCCCTGGCCGAGCGGGTCCGCCGCCGCACCGGGTCGCTGGTCCGGACCTTCGACCGGGTCCTCGACGTGCTCGGCAGCCTCGGCTACGTGAAGGGCTTCGCCCTCACCGGCAAGGGCGAGACCCTGCGCCGGGTCTACGCCGAGACCGACCTGGTGGTGGTGGAGGCCCTGCACCGGGGGGTGTGGCGCCCGCTCGACCCGGCCGAGCTGGCCGCCTGCGCCTCCTGCCTGGTGTTCGAGACCCGCGGGTCGGAAGGGCCGCCGGCCGACCCGCCGCCGCCGCCCACCCCGGCGGTCCGGGCGGCGCTCGACGCCCTGGCCGAGCTGCAGGAGGAGGTCCACGCCCACGAGCAGGCCGAGGGCCTGACCCTGACCCGGCCGCTCGACCCGGGCTTCGCCGACCTCGCCTACCGCTGGGCCAAGGGCGAGGCCCTGGAGGACGTGCTCGCCGAGGAGGACATCACCCCTGGCGACTTCGTCCGGGTCACCAAGCAGCTGATCGACCTGCTCCGGCAGGTCGCCCTGGTCGCCGACGACCCGGCCGTCCAGGCGAACGCCCGGGCCGCGGTCGACGCCTGCCAGCGGGGCGTGGTCGCCTACTCCAGCCTGCTGTAGCGAACCCGCGCGGGGCCGGCTCGGCGAACCCGTACCAGGCAGGCCCTCGGCCTGCCGCAAGCCGGCGGGCCGCGGGCTAGGATGAGCCGCGTGCCCCCC
>DATHIG010000377.1:0-2135 GCA_035490035.1 Actinomycetes bacterium | reverse complement strand
GTGGTCTTGCCGGCCCCGTTGGGGCCGAGCAGGGCCACGGTCTCGCCCGACCGGATCTGCAGCGATAGCCCATCGACCGCCATGACCCGTCCGTAGCGGCGTGTCACCCCCTCGAAGCTAGCGATCGGCGCCGGCCGAGTCGGCGACGTGGGTTCATTGATGTCGGTGCTCATGTGACTCCTCTCTAGAACAGCAAGATCAACGCAGCGATGATCGCCGCGACGCCGATGCAAATCCCGGCGCCGACGACCGCGATCGCGTGGTCCTTGGTGTCCGCCGGCGCTGTTCGGTGCTCGGTCTGTCCATCGTCCTGGGCGTTCATGGCGACTCCTTTCACGGCTGGTTCTCAGTCTGTGGTCGGCTGCCGGGGCGAGCGGGACGCAAGCGTGAGCAGGCCGACGGAACCTCCCTTCCGCCATAGCGCCACACTAGGAATTAGCCTCTGATGGGACATCACGCGAAGGTGGAACACGCAGTGGAATCTTCAGACACTAAAAGAACGGGCGAACATGAACGCCTCGATGTACGTCTGCGCGAGGCGCTACGGTCGCCGAGTCTCTTGAAGTCATTGCCCACGTCGCGTGGCACAGGACGGAAGATCCCACCTCGCCTTCCACCTTCGCGTGATGCCTCGCCGGCGACGCGGCCGTAGCGTGCAGGCCAGACACCGCCAACCGATCGGGGTCGAATGGAACGGTACGAGTTGGGCGTCGCGCTTGCCCTGGCCGAGCTCATCCAGCTTCGCCGCCAGGCCACTCGGCGACGCCAGGCCCACCAGATCAGGGGCAGCCACGCAAGCCAGCGCAGCCAGCGAGCGCCAGGGTGGCCGCGCCCGAGCCCTTCTGGCGGGACTGCTCGCCCAGATGCGGCGAGGCGATGAGCCGGTCATCAAGCGGTACTGCGCCAGCCGACCCGCCAGCGCGCTACGAGATCCGCGTCAAGGGGGTGCTGGAGAGCCGCTGGTCGCCTAGTTCGACGGCCTGCAGATCAGCAGCGACGAACCCGACGTGACCGTCATCGCCGGGCCGGTGACCGACCAGGCGGCCCTGCACGGCCTCCTCGCCAAGATCCGTGACCTGGCCCTGCCGTTGATCTCGGTTCGCCGCATCGACCCGGACCGGTAGGCGCCATGGAGGCGGCCATGCAACCATCACCTACCTCGACGCGTCCGCCTTGAGCCCAACGGCCGCACCGGCTCTGGGAGACCAGGCGGCAAAGGCGCCAGCGGAGGGTCCGACCGACCGGTTTCATCGATCGGCGCAACCCATCGGCGCGGCTGCTTTCGTACTGAAGGCAGACAGTGGCCCGCCTTCGTCGTTGGTCCGGTGCCATGTGCGGTGCTGTAGCTCGGCTGGTGGCTGGGACGCTAGGAGGGCGCCGGTCCGAGCTGGTCGATGGCGGTGGCGAACCGGCCCGGGTCGGTCAATGCGAAGCCGTGGCCGAAGCAGGCCAGCCGGGGCCGCAGCCCGGCCAGCCGAGCCGCCGAACGCCGATTCTGCTCGTAGTCCGACGACAGCGCCGCCGGCGCCAGCACCAGCCGGGGCCGGCTGGGGTGCAGGCCGAAGTTGGCCAGCACGTCGCCGCAGACCAGCACCCGGTCCCGCTCCCGCCAGAACGCCAGCGCGCCTGGGGAGTGGCCGGGGACCTCCAGGACCTCGAATCTTTCCACGAGGTCGCCTTCCCGTAGGGCGCGGCTGACCGGGTGGGCGGTGACTGGTGCCAGGGTGCGCTGGAGCCGGTTGCACCACGCCGAGCCGTGGGTGTCGACCTGGCCGCTGCCGATCGCGGCGGCGTCGCCGGCCCCGCACCACAAGGGCACGCCCAAGGTGCGGCACAGCCAGGCCGAGGAGCCGGCGTGGTCGAAGTGGGCATGGGTGAGCGCGTGGGCAGTGACCTGCCGGCCGGCCAGCTGCCGGGCAAGGCGGCGGCGACTCCAACGCACCCCGGAGTCGAGGACGACGGTGCCGAGCAGGTAGACGTTGAGGGTGCGGCCGGGCCCGCCGCGCGCCAGGCTCAGGCCAGGGGCTAGCTCATGCAGCGACTGAGGATGCTGGACGAGTGGCGGTGGGGTGCCGCGATCTGACGTGGTCATGGGGAGCTCCTGATGGGCGCACGGCGACAGCCGGCCGTGCAAA
>DATHIG010000376.1:0-4705 GCA_035490035.1 Actinomycetes bacterium | reverse complement strand
AGAAGAAGACGCATGTGCGTGCATTCACAAGTCTGCCCATGGGCGATCTCGATCGGGTTACACCTGGGCAAGGATCAGATGAAGGATCGGCCGCGGCCACCGGGCCGGGCGGGAAGGTCGGTGCTGGTGGGGTTGCCGGTGCCGCCCGCCGGCTGGAGCAGGCATCGCGCCGGCGTGGCCGACGTGACGAACGTCACCGGCCGGCGGTGATGGCGGGCACCGCGCCGCCGGGCCCCAGCGGCCATCCTGAGCAGGCAGGACACCCGTTCGCAGCAGCACTGCCGAGGAGATCACCATGCGCCACGCCGTCGTCACCACCCGGCTGTTCCAGCAGGCCCGCGCCGCCGCCGACGCCGAGGCCGACGAGCGGCTGGAGCGCCTGGTCCGGGCCGAGGACCGGATGCAGGCCGAGGACCGCGACCAGGCCGCCCCCGAGCCCCGCCGGCTGGTCACCACCCTGGCCCGCCGCGCCCGCGCCCTGGCCGCCCGGACCACCTGACAGCAGGCAACGGGTGTGGAGTCGGCCTTCGGCCGACGACCAGCAGGATTCCGACCGGCAGCTTCGCCGGTGCGGTATTGAAGCTGCGAGCCGGGTGGTCGGCGTGCCAGGCTGGGTCCATGCTCGCCGCCCGCAACCTCACCGTCGTCCGGGGCGCCCAGGTGGTGCTCGACGCCGTCGACCTGGTCGTCGACGGGCCCAGCCGCATCGGCGTGCTCGGCCGCAACGGCGCCGGCAAGTCGACCCTGCTGCGGGCCCTCGCCGGCCTCGAGGAGCCGACGGGGGGCACGGTCGAGCGGTCGCCGCCTGGCCTGAACGTCGGCTACCTGGCCCAGGAGCCCGACCCCCTCGACGGCGAGACCACCGCCGACTACCTGCGTCGCCGCACCGGCCTGGTGGTCGCCGAGGCGGCGATGAACACCGCCCTGCGGGCGGTGGGCGACCATCCGGGGCAGAGCGAGCTGGAAGCCTACGACGACGCCCTGGCCCGCTTCCTCGCCCTCGGCGGCGACGACCACGAAACCCGCGCCCCCAGGATCCTGGCCGACCTCGGGCTGGACGCCAGGGTCCTTGACGTCCAGCTGGCCCGGCTGTCGGGCGGCCAGCGGGTCAAGGCCGGTCTGGCCGCCGTCCTGCTCGCCCGGTTCGATGTGCTGCTGCTGGACGAGCCGACCAACAACCTCGACTTCGACGGCCTGGCCCGCCTGGAGCGGTTCCTGGCCGCGGAGGACCGACCGGTGGTGCTGGTCAGCCACGACCGGGCGTTCCTGTCGGCCACCACCACCCGCATCGCCGAGCTGGACCTGCACAGCCGCCGGCTCACCGAGTACGGCGGCGGCTACGACGCCTACCAGGAGGAGCGCCGGCGCCGGCGCGAACAGGCCTACGCCGACTACGACGAGGCAACGGCGGAGCGGGCCCGGCTGGAACAGGCGGCCCGCCAGAAGCGCGACTGGGCGGCCAGCCGCCGGGGCGAGCGGCGCACCGACAACGACAAGGCCCTGGCCGGCCGGCGCAAGGAGCGGGCCACCGCCGGGGCGACCCGGGCCAAGGCGATCGAGCGGCGCCTGGAGCGGCTCGGCGACCCGGAGAAGCCGTGGGAGGGCTGGGACCTGCGCCTGTCGCTGCAGGCCGGCCGGCGCAGCGGCGAGGTCGTGGCCAGCCTGGCCGGGGCCACCGTGGTGCGTGGGCGCTTCCGGCTCGGCCCGGTCGACCTGGAGCTGCGCTGGCGCGACCGGCTGGCCCTGACCGGGCCGAACGGGGCCGGCAAATCCACCCTGCTCGGTCTGCTGACCGGTGAGCTGCGCCCGGCCGCCGGCTCGGCCCGGCTCGGGTCGGGGGTGGTCGTCGGCCATCTCGGCCAGGACCGCACCCCCGGCTCCGGGACCCTGCTCGACGCGGTCAGGGAGCGGACCGAGCTGCGGGTCGAGGAGGCACGGGCCCTGCTGGCCAAGTTCGACCTCGGGGCCGAGCACACGGCACGAGCCGAGGCCGACCTGTCGCCGGGGGAGCGCTCCCGGGCCGGCCTGGCCGTGCTGGTCGCCAGGGGCACCAACCTCCTCCTGCTCGACGAGCCGACCAACCATCTCGACCTTGACGCCATCGAGGAGCTGGAACAGGCGCTGGCCGGCTACGACGGCACGCTGGTGGTGGTCAGCCACGACCGGCGCCTGCTGGCCAACCTGCGGCTGGACCGGCGTCTGGAGGTCGTCGCCGGCGCCGTCGCCGAGGTGCCGGTGCCGGTCGCCGCGCCCGGATAGACTGAGCGGAATGAACCTTTACCGCGAGCAGGGCGTGGTGCTTCGCACCTGGAAGCTCGGCGAGGCCGACCGCATCGTCGTGCTGCTCACCCAGGGCGAGGGCAAGGTCAGGGCGGTCGCCAAGGGCGTGCGCAAGACCAAGTCCCGCTTCGGCGGCCGGCTGGAGCCGTTCAGCCATGTCGACCTGTCGCTGTACCGGGGCCGCGAGCTCGACATCGTCACCCAGGCCGAGGTCATCACCCCGTTCCGGGCCTTGCGCGAGGACTACGACCGGGTGGTGGCCGGCACCGCCATGCTGGAGGCGGTCGACCAGGTCGCCCAGGAGCGGGAGGCCGCCATCCGCCTCTATCTCCTGCTGGTCCGCGCCCTGCGGGCACTGGACGGCGGCCCGCTCGACCCGTCGGTGGTGCTCGACGCCTTCCTGCTCAAGCTGATGGCGCTGGAGGGCTACCGGCCAGCGCTTGCCGAGTGCGCCGGCTGCGGCGCCAAGGGGACGCCCCGATGCTTCTCCATCGCCCGCGGCGGCGGCCTGTGCGAGCGCTGCCGCACCGGGGAGGAGTCCATCCTGGACGGGGCGACCATGCCGCTGCTGGCCGCGCTGCTGGGCGACGACCTCGACACCACCGCCGCCTCGGTCCCGGCCTCGGCCTCCCGCCGCGAGGCCGGCGCCCTGGTCAAGGGATACGTCGAGTACCACCTGGAACGCCGCCTGCGCGCCTACCCCCTGGTTGCCCGATGATGCCCGACCCTCACCGGCACGCGGTGCTGCGCGACCCCGACCCCAGGGCGCCCGGCTGATGCCGAGCCGCCACCCGCGGGCCCTGCCACCCGGCCTCGACCCCAAGGCCGTGCCCGACCACGTCGCCATCGTCATGGATGGCAACGGCCGCTGGGCCGGGGCCAAGGGCCTGCCCCGCAACAAGGGCCACGAGGCGGGGGAGGCGGCCCTGTTCGACACCGTCGAGGGTGGCCTGGACGCCGGGCTGTCCTGGCTGACCGTGTACGCCTTCTCCACCGAGAACTGGCGCCGGCCGGCCGCCGAGGTCCGCTTCCTGATGAACTTCAACGAGTCGCTGCTGGTGCGACGCTCCCACGAGCTGCACGAGCGGGAGGTGCGGATCCGCTTCATCGGCCGCCGCGACCGCATCCCCCCGCACGTCCGCCGGCGCATCGAGGAGGCCGAGACCCTGACCGCGGCCGACACCCGGATGACCCTGGCCGTGGCCCTGGACTACGGCGGCCGCGACGAGCTGGCCAGGGCCGTGCAGGCCCTTGCCGCCCAGGTCCGCGAGGGACGCGGCCCGCGGCGCATCGACGAGCGGGCGATCGCAAGGCACCTGTACGCGGCCGACATGCCCGACGTCGACCTGCTCATCCGCACCTCCAACGAGTACCGCATCTCCAACTTCCTGCTCTGGCAGATCGCCTACGCCGAGCTCCACTTCACCCCGGTGCTGTGGCCCGACTTCAACCGCCAGGAGCTGTTCAAGGCCCTGCGGGTCTACCAGGGCCGGCACCGCCGCTTCGGCGCCGTCGCCGGCACCGAACCCGAGACCGACCAGGAGCCGTCACCATGGCCCGCCGCCTCCAGCACCTGAGCGGCCGGCGCAGGGAGTGCGGCTGACCGCCGCCGGTCCCTCGGCCATCCGCTCGGCCAGGCCGGACGACCTGGCCCGGCTCGGCCCGCTGTACGAGCGAGCCGGCTTCGGCGCCCACCTGGCCGGGGTGGTCGAGTTCGCCAGGGCCCGGCTGGACGGCGAGGTGGTGGTGGCCGAGGCCGACGGCGATCTGGCCGGGGTGGCCGCCGGGGCGCTGTTCGGCGGCACCGGCTGGATCGGCGGTGTCGGCGTCGCCCCCGACCACCGCCGCGCCGGCCTGGGTGCGGCCCTCACGCAGTCCATCATCGAGTTCCTGGAGGCCCGCGCCGCCACCACCATCCTGCTGCACGCGACCGCCCTGGGTCGTCCCATCTACGAACGCCTCGGCTTCGTTCCCGAAGTCCACTACCTCACCCTCACCGGCCCCGCCCTCCCGAGGACCCGCCCCCGGCCGCTCGGCCTGGCGGCCCTGGGCGGGACGGCCGACCCCGAGCAGGGCGGCCGGGCGGCCCTGGGCGGGACGGGCGACCCCGAGCAGGGCGGCCGGGCGGCCCTGGGCGGGACGGGCGAGGCCGAGCTCGGCGGCATCGTCCCGCCGGTGCGGGCCGGGCAGGCCGGCGACCTGGAGGCGGTGCTGGCCCTCGACCGGGCGGCGACCGGAGAGGACCGGCGGCGGCTGCTGGCCGTCCTCTGGCCGGCCGGCGGGCTGGTCGCCGGCGGCGCCGGTGCTGCTCCGCTCGGCTTCCACCTGGCCTCGCCGTGGCGGTCGGGCGGAGCCATCGTCGCCGCCGACCCACAGGCCGGACTGGCGCTGCTGGAGGCGGCCCGCAGGGTGGACGGGGACGAGG
>DATHIG010000375.1:0-4853 GCA_035490035.1 Actinomycetes bacterium | reverse complement strand
CCGTTGCCGGGACCTGGCGCCACGAGCAGGGCCGGGTGCGTCTGGAGCCGTTCGAGCCCCTGCCCCGCCCGGTCCGCCGCCAGCTCGACGGCGAGGCCGAGCACCTGGCCGCCTTCCACGAGGGCTAGAACAGCGGGCATGTATCCGGCGCCCCGCATGCAGCGCCGAGCCATCCGTGCAGCCCTGGAGCTTGCGCGCCGCCCACGGCGGCCACGCCAATCCCTCGAACCCGGATACTTGGCCGGTGTTCTAGATGCACTGGCCGGACAGGTTGGTGCCGAGGTGGGCGGGTCGGTGTTCTGGCCAGCCAGGGCCCGCCGATTTGGCCTGCACCGTGGCACGGGGCTAGACTGCCGTTCCCCCCAAATTCGTCGCAGACCGCCATCCGTTGCCCCCGACGGAAGGACGTTGCATCCGATGCGCCGACTCGTGTTCGGCCTTGTCCTGCTTGCGTTGCTGCTCGGCGCCGTGCCGGCCCTGCAGGCTGCGCCCCTGGAGGACGCCCGCCGCCGCGAGCGGGCGCTCAAGGGCGAGCTGCAGGCGGCCACGGCGGAGCTGCAGGCTGCCGAGGCCACCCTCGCGCAGGCCGACGACCAGCTGAAGTTCGACCGGGGGCAGCTCCAGGCCGCCGACCGGCAGGCCGCCAGCGCCAGGGCGGCCCTCGCCGGCCAGGCCGCGGCCATGTACCGCTCCGGCGGCCTTGCCATCGCCGACGCCCTGCTGGATCGCGACCCGGCCCTGGTCCCGGGCCGGGTCGAGATGGCGACCGTGCTGGCGTCCAGGCACAGCCAGCTGATCCAGGACGCCCAGGTGGCCGGCGACGCCTACCAGTCGGTGCTCGGCCGGGTCGCCGAGAGCTACGAGCGGGCCAAGGCCATCCGCGACCAGGCCCAGAAGGCGGTGCGGCGACTGGAGTCCGGGCTCGAGGAGGCGCAGGCCCTCGAGGCGCGCCTGATCAGGCTTGAGCAGCGCCGCCAGACGGCGGCCAAGGTCACGGCGACCCCGCCAAGCGGCGATGGCGGTGGCGGCGGGAGCGGCTCGGGCTCCAGCTGCATCCTGGAGCGCCCCTACACCTACGTCGACAGCTGGGGCGCCCCCCGCTCCGGCGGGCGCACCCACCTGGGCACCGACGTGATGGCCCCCCACGGGGCGCGGGTGTTCGCCTTCACCGGCGGCGTGGTCAGCCGCGAGTCCACCAGCGCCAACGGCGGCATCCAGCTGTACCTCCAGGGCGACAACGGCGTCGAGTACTTCTACGCCCACCTGTCCGGCTATGCCGTCCCCACCGGTGCCCGGGTCAGGACCGGCCAGCTGATCGCCTACAACGGCCAGACCGGCAACGCCAGCTACACCGCCCCCCACGTCCATTTCGAGGTCCACCTGGGCGGCAGCGGCGGCACCCCGGTCAACCCCTACCCCTACCTCAAACGGGTCTGCGGCTGAGCGTCAGCCCCGGCGAGCTTCCAGCGGTCGCGAGCGCAGGGACGTACTAGGAAACCAGGGTCCTGGAGCCGGGCCGGTCGCGCAGGGGGAGGGGGAGGTCGAGGACCTCGAGCAGCGACCTGAGCTCGGCGGGCTGCCAGCCGCGGACACCGGTCGCGCGCTCCACCACCATGGCGACCCGGCGGAGGGTCCACTGGTCGGTGGCGAACCCGTGGGCCCGCGGGGGCTGCTGCAGGGTGCACCTGACGGCCTGGAGCTCGTCGGAGGTCAGCCGGCCGCCGGCGATGGCCAGGTCGGGACCGGTGGCCTCGGAGGGGCCGTCGACCGGGTCGGGCACGGCGACCAGGACGGTCGCCGGGCGGGCGTCGTGGCGGCCGCGCTCGCGGGCCGGGCGCCGGCGGCGTCGGCCGACCGGTGGCAGCCAGCGGGCGGTGAGCCATCCCAGGACCGCGCCGTAGACCCAGTGGCCGGCCATGGCCCCGGTCGCCGTCAACGCGGTCAGGGGGAAGAAGTGGAGCTGGGCGACCGGCCAGAGGTAGAGCAGGGCGAGCAGGCCGAGGCAGATCGCCGAGCCGTAGGCGATGCCAAGGCGGATCCCCCGCCACGGCAGCATCGCGAACGCCAGCCCCATGCCGCCGCCGTTGCCGATGAACCGCCACAGGTAGCCCCAGGCCGGGTCGGCGTCGGGGTCGGCCAGGGCGAGCCGGCCGATGCTGGGGATGGGGTCGCCCCAGAGCCCCAGGTACACCAGCCCGAGCCGCAGCACGTCGTAGACGCCGGTGGCGATCATGCCGGCCACCAGGCCGAGCAGGGCCCGCCTGCCCCAGGCCGGGTGGCGGAGGCTGAGCACGACCAGCACGGCCATGGCCGGCAGCACCGCGTACCTGAGCCCGTAGGGCAGCGGCACCGCCCCGGCCAGCGCGACCCCAAGGGCGGTGATCGCCGCGAACCCCAGCGCCAGATAGAACACCCGCGGGTACAGCGACGGGTTGGAGAACAGCAGCCGCAGCGCAGCCAGCAGCTTGGCGTCCTCGGTCGCGGCCCGGCGGGCGGTCCTGCTCAGAGGCTTGGCCGCTGGCTCCGGCGGCACCTCCGGTTCTTGGGAGTGCTCGTGCCGGCCGGCCACCGGCGCCGGCTGCCGCCGTTCGACCTCCAACCTGGTGACGGTCACGTCCGCTCGCTCCTTCGGCCAGCCGACCGGGCTCGCACTTCACCTCACGGACGGAGAATCCACCTGGGCGGTCCCTGATTCCCACCGGCCGCCTGCTCCCAGCGCGTGATCCGGGATACGCGGTC
Organism: Actinomycetes bacterium; assembly: GCA_035490035.1. GTDB lineage: Bacteria > Actinomycetota > CALGFH01 > CALGFH01 > CALGFH01 > CALGFH01. The sequence goes on along the minus strand of DATHIG010000375.1, from coordinate 2,114 downwards.
GTGTACATCGGCTTACCAGCCGATGCCCGAGCGCGGCTACGTCGGATGCATGGTCTCCCCGTGGGCCAGGCTCCTTAGCATCCGGTAGACGTCCAGCAGACCGACCGTCCACCGCCGGGAGCCCACGTGCCAAGCGTCGTCATCCGCAGCACCCGATCCCTCGCCATCGTCGCCGCGATCGCGATCGTCCTCGCGACCCTCGCCGTTGGCCTGGTGGCGCCACCGGCCGGAGCCGTCCAACCGGCGCCGGGGCACACGGGTCTGGTCCCGAGCACGCCACGCACCAACACCCCGCGGATCAGCACCGGCGAGATCTGGGACATCGAGGTGGTTGGGTCGCGCGTATTCATCGCGGGCACGTTCAGCTCGCTGCAGAACAACACCACCGGCAACACGACGACAGTGAGCCAGCGGTACCTGGCGTCCTACAACCTCGGCACCGGGCTGATCGACACCACGTTCCGGCCGACCTTCGGGGGCGGCGGCGTCACCGCCGTCGAGGCCTCGCCCGACGGCACCAAGCTGTACGTCGCCGGCTCCTTCAACACCATCAACGGCGTCACCAAGCGCAAGATCGCCTCGATCAACCCCACCACCGGTGCCCCCGTGACCGGCTTCACCGCCAACGCCGGCGCCCAGGCCACCGCCCTGGCCGCCACCAACACCACCGTCTACGTCGGCGGCAACTTCAAGACCGTGAACAGCAGCGCCCGCATCGGCCTGGTCGCGGTGAACGGCACCACCGGGGCCGTGGTCCCCGGCTTCGTCAACGACGTCTCCGGCGGCATCGGCGTCAACGGCGCCCTCACCGTGCAGCAGATGAAGCTCACCCACGACGACAGCAAGCTGCTGGTGGTCCACACCGGCCGCCGGATCGCCGGCCAGGACCGCTACGGCGTCGGCCTGATCAGCACCCAGACCAACCAGCTGCTGCCCTGGCGCACCCGCCTGTGGGACGACAACCTCCAGTTCGTCGGCGGCATCCAGCGCATCTACGCCGGCGACATCGCGCCGAACGACCAGTACTTCGTCGTCGGCAGCGGCTCCGGCGGCGACCGCCCGCCGATCAATGACACCGCGATCGCCTTCCCGGTCGCCGGCAACGACAACGTCGAGCCGCTGTGGGTCTCGCGCCACTTCGACAGCGTCTACGCGGTGGCGATCACCGAGCATGCGGTCTACACCGGCGGGCACTTCGGCTTCCAGGAGTCGCCCACCGCGCCGGACCCGTGGCCCGGTCTCGACAACGTCGGCTACGGCACCGGCCAGGGCCTGGCCGGCTACGGCCTCGGCGACGCGGTGGTCCGCCGCGACCACATCGGCGCCCTCAACCCCGCCGACGGCAAGACGCTGGAATGGAACCCGGGTTCCAACTCCTACGAGGGCAACAAGGCCATGGAGGCCACCCCCCGCGGCCTGTTCGTCGGCGGCGACGGCATGTACCAGGGCGGTAAGAACACCGGACGGGTGGCCTTCTACGACTTCAACTCCGTCCCGGCACCCTCGCCGGTCGACACCACCATCGTGAGCCCGATCGAGGGCCGTGTGGTCCAGTCCGGCGTCCAGTTCACGATCCAGGGCCAGGCCACCGCGACGGGCGGGCAGGTCCGCCGGGTCCAGGTCGAGATCCAGGACCGCAACTCCAAGCAGTACCTGCAGGACGACATGGTCTCGTGGGGTGGCGTCAACAACGTCTACGCGTCCCTGGAGCTCGCGAGCGCGGCCTCGACCGGCTGGTCCCTGCCGGTCACGCTCACCGGGAACCGTGAGCTCCAGGTCATGGCCAAGACCTTTGCCGTGAGTGGCAGCAGCGACCCCACCAAGGCGATCAAGAAGATCGAGTCCTTCGGCCTCGACGACCAGACCCCGACCACCAACGTCACCGGGCCCAGCGGCAGCGTCCTGACCAGCACCACCTTCATCGCCACCGGCACGGCCAACGACGACAAGGGTGTCAACGCGGTCACCTACTGGTTCCGCAACGCCAGCAACCAGTACCTCCAGGAGGACGGGAGCGTCTCGTCCAACTTCAACACCTTCCGCGGGGTGCCCGACGTCGTCGGCGCGACCTCGGCCACCTGGCAGTACGAGGTGACCCTGCCGCACGAGGGCGA
>DATHIG010000374.1:0-2266 GCA_035490035.1 Actinomycetes bacterium | reverse complement strand
CCCTCGGTGGCCAGGATCATCAAGGTCACCTAGTGTTCTGAGTCGCTGGTTAGTTGTCGGTTTGGGCCGTGTTGCGTTCTGCCAACCTGCGGCAGGCTGAAGCCACAATCCCACTCGGTATCAGATCGCCTCGGCAAGCTCGTCAAACGCGACCGCCAGCCGCCGGGTCGTTGGCTCCTCGACCGCCAGCTCGTAGTGCCCTCGACGAACGTTCTGGACGAAGGCATGTCCCGCGATGATCACCCTGGCGCTGCGGTCTCGCTTGAGGCCTCTCATCGGCCGCAACCTAGACTTGAGGCGTCCGTGATCGGCCTCGATGTGGTTGTTGGCATACCGCTCAGTGCGATGCCACGCCGCTGGCAGCAGCTCCTCCAGTACCACCGGATACGTCGGTGCCCGGTCGGATACAACTTGGCTGGGAGCGGCCCTGGTCGTGCCGAGCGCCTGCAGGAAGAATCGGTGGGCGGCCTTGGCGTCCCGGCGCACGGAGACAACCACGTCGATGACCTGCCCGAACTGGTCGATCGCTCGGTACACGTAGCGCCATCGGCCGGCGACCTTCACATAGGTCTCGTCGACCTGCCAGCGGTCACCGACGGCGTGGCGGCAGGGCCGGGCGGCCTCGGCCAGCAGCGGCGTGAACCGCTGGACCCATCGGTAGATCGTGACGTGGTCGACTTCGATCCCGCGCTCGGCAAGGAGCTCTTCGACATCGCGGTAGGAGAGCCCGAAGCGTAAGTACCAGCGGACCGCAACGACGATGACGTCGGAAGGGAAGCGGAAGCCGACGAAGGCGGACCGCGAGAGGGGAGCAAGGCGAGGGCGGCGGGTTCTCATGCCGCCAGTGTCGCTGCTCCAAGTCGGTCACAGCGAACGCAACAGCGCCGCGCTACGCGCACCGCTCCGGGATCGAGGGCACCATCGCCCAGGCCTCCCGCCGCAGCGACATCCACCACACCCGCTACCGCGGCCTGGCCAAGACCCACCTGCAGCACCTCCTGACCGCGCTGGCGCTCAACCTCGTCCGCGTTGACGCCTGGCTGACCGACACCCCACTGGGCGGCAGTTGGGCCTCCCGCCTCACCAGACTCCGACCTGTGCCCTCGCCCGTGTGAATTCGCCAGCAGAGTCCCTCAGGGGGGAAGTCCAGACATCCGCAAGATATGCCAGGCCCCAGGCCCTTTTCAGCCTATTGCGTCACCGTCGGGAGTGCGCTCCACCACGCTTGGTAGCGAAGAGCCCGGTCTGGTCGTCGATCTCAGCGTTGGGGGCGTTGCGCTGACCGACTCGATGCCGTTGATGGCACTGGCCTTGCTCTGGTAGCTCTCGCTGGCTGCGATCACTGGCGACCAGGTTGAAGCGGAACTTGCCGGTCGAGCCCTTCTTGAGCACGAACTTGGCCGCCATACGCCCTCCCTCGCTCCGGCTGCTCGGTCAGCCGCTTATCCAACCGTCCACGGGCTGTGCCGCAACCGTTATCGAGCCGGCCGAATGCATCCCGGGGCAGCCGCTGGACCTCCCCCTATCAGGCGTGTCCGATGCTACACTCAAGCGGCAAGCGTGAGAATTGGCCAGCTCATCGGTCGGGTGACAGTGACCGTGCTGGTCCGCCCGATGTGGCACGCGAGTGGCACGGCCCGGCGAGGACGAATGACGCTTGGAGCTGTCGGCGTCGGGTGCCAGCTCGGGCGATGGGCGAGGCCCGCCCTCGGTGACCACTTGCCTCGTTGGCACGCATTCCTCCGGGCTGGACGGCAATGTCGGATTGCTCCATGCTTGCCCGCCTAGGGCGATCTGCGGACCGGGGGCGGGATGACCAGGGGTAAGGCGGCATTGCTTGTCCGGCTCGTCGCGGTGTTACTGGCCGTTGGGGTGCTCCTACCGGTGGACGAGGCGGCTGCGCTGCCGTTGCGCGAGCGGGAGCTGACCCCAAGTGGTGCGTGGAGTTGGTTCGGCGATCCGCGGGCCGTCTACCACGAGGGCGCCTACCGTCGCACCTACACCGGCTGGGTGTCGACCGATGGCAGCGTCCAGGTGGCCAGCTTCGACCACGACACCGGCCAGCGTGCCGTCGCCACCCTCAAGGCGCGGCTCCAGGTCGACGACCACAACAACCCCTCGATCCTGATCCGCCCGGACGGCCGGCTGCTGGTGTTCTGGTCCACCCACGCCGGCTCGACCATGTGGTACCGGCGCTCGGCCCGGCCCGAGGACATCACCGCCTGGGAGCCTGAGCGGGTGTTCCCGACCAACACCCCCGGCACCC
>DATHIG010000373.1:0-5983 GCA_035490035.1 Actinomycetes bacterium | reverse complement strand
CGCCGGTGACCGCGGCCAGCCGGGGCCGGCGCCGGCCCACGTCGACGGCCATGCCGAGCAGGGTGTTGATCAGCGTCAGCCCGTCGGCCCCGGCGTCCACCGCCGCCCTGGCCACGGGGACCAGGTCGGTGACGTCGGCGGTGAGCTTGGCCAGCACCGGGGTCTTCAGCCGGACCCCGCACAGATCGACCGCCAGGTCGACGGTCACCGGGCCAGCTCCAGCTCGGGGGCGGGGCCGCCCGGGTAGCCGGCCTCGGTCCAGGCGATCGCCGCCCCGTCGAACACCGGTCCCTCGACGCACGACCGGGCCATCCGGGTCGGCTCGCCCACTGGCCCGCTGACCGGCAGGACACAGGAGAAGCAGATGCCGGTGCCGCAGGCCATCTGCTCCTCGACCGCGACCTGGCAGGGCACGCCGGCGCCGGCGGCGACCCGGCTGACCGCGGCCAGCATCGGCATCGGACCGCAGGCGTAGACCCGCCCGGCCCCGGTCCGGGCGAGCAGGTCGGGCAGCGGGTCGGTGACCAGCCCGCGCCGCCCGGCCGAGCCGTCGTCGGTGGTCACGGTGAGGCTGTGGCCGAGCCGTCTGGCCTCCATGGCGTTGAACAGCCGGTCGGCGGTGGCAGCCCCGACCACGAAGTCGACCCGGCAGCGGCGCGCCCGCAGCTCGCTGGCCAGGAAGAACAGCGGCGCGGTGCCGTAGCCGCCACCGACCAGCAGGCAGCCGGTCGGCTGGTCGGGCGGGGTGAACGGCCGGCCGAGCGGGCCCAGCACATCGACCACGTCGTGGGGACGGAGCCTGGCCAGTGCGCCGGTCCCCGGCCCGACCACGTCGAACACGATCTCGGCGGTGCCCATCGCCGCCCCCGGCTGCTCGACGCGGTGGATCGAGAACGGCCGCCGCAGCGGGAACGAACGGTCGTCCCCGGCCAGCACCTGGACGAACTGGCCCGGCCGGGCGGCCTCGGCGATCCCGGGCGCGACCAGGGTGAGCGCCTGGTAGGCCCCGGCCCGCCGCCGCTCCAGCACCTGGCACCGCTCCCTGACCGGCGTCACACCCCGGACCCTTCCACCGGGGCGACCCTGGCCCCATCGGACGGTGCTGAGCCGTCCCCGCCACCGGCTGGGCCGTCGTGCCAGGCCTGCAGGGAACGGACGGCCAGCTCGCCGGCAAGGCGGGCCTCGATGCCCTGGACGACGGCGGTGAGGCCGGACAGGGTGGTGATGCAGGGGATGTCGGCGGCGACGGCGGCGATGCGGATGTCGTAGCCGTCCCCCCTGGCCCCCGACCCCTGGGGGGTGTTGATGACCAGGTCGATCTCGCCGGCCCGGATCCGGTCGACCACATTGTCGGGCCCCTCGTGGGCCTTGGCCACGACCGACGCCGGCACGCCGTTGCGGCGCAGGACCCCGGCCGTGCCGGTGGTGGCGACGAGGGTGAAGCCGAGGTCGGCCAGGCGCTTGGCCGGCAGCACGATCGCCCGCTTGTCGGCGTTGCGCACCGACAGGAACGCCACCCCCTTGGTCGGCAGGGCGCCGTAGGCGGCCTCCTGGCTCTTGGCGAAGGCGGCCCCGAAGCGCGCGTCCAGCCCGAGGACCTCGCCGGTGGAGCGCATCTCCGGCCCGAGCAGCGAGTCGGCCCCCGGGAAGCGGGCGAACGGCAGCACCGCCTCCTTGACCCCCATGTGGGCCGGCTCGGACGCCGACAGGTCGAGCCCGGCCAGGGTGGACCCGGTCATCAGCAGCGCGGCCGCCTTGGCGACGGGGAGGCCGGTGACCTTCTCGACGAACGGCACCGAGCGGCTGGCCCGCGGGTTGGCCTCCAGCACGTACAACCGCTCGCCCTTGAACGCGAACTGGACGTTGAGGATGCCGATCACCCCGAGGGCGCGGCCGAGCCGGTCGGTGGCCGCGCCGATGGCGGCGACCTGGTCGGGGCCGAGGGTGATCGGCGGGAGCACGCAGGCCGAGTCGCCGGAGTGGATCCCGGCCTCCTCGATGTGCTCCATCACCCCGCAGACCAGCACCTGGCCGGTGGCGTCGCAGAGGGCGTCGACGTCGACCTCGACCGCGTCCTCCAGGAACCGGTCGACCAGCACGGGCCGGTGGCCGTTGGCGCGCACGCCGGCGAGGGCGCCGGACCTGGCGAGGGCGTCGGCGTCGTAGCAGACCTCCATGGAACGCCCGCCGAGCACGTAGGAGGGGCGGACCAGCACCGGGTAGCCGACCCGGTCGGCGACGGCCAGGGCCTGGTCGACGGTGGCCGCCTGGCCCCACGGCGGGGCGTCAAGGCCGCAGCGCTCCAGCACGGCCCCGAAGCGGCCACGGTCCTCGGCCAGGTCGATGGCGTCCGGCGGGGTCCCGAGCAGCGGCACCCCGGCCGCGGCCAGCCCAGCGGCCAGGTGCAGCGGCGTCTGCCCGCCCATGGTCACCACCACCCCGACCAGCTCGCCGCCGGCCGACTCGGCCCGGCAGACCTCCAGCACGTCCTCGCAGGTCAGCGGCTCGATGTAGAGGCGGTCGGCGACGTCGTAGTCGGTCGAGACGGTCTCGGGGTTGCAGTTGACCATCACCGTCTCGTAGCCGGCCGCCCGCAGCGCCTGCACGGCGTGGACGCAGGCCGTGTCGAACTCCACCCCCTGGCCGATCCGGTTGGGACCCGACCCGAGCACCACCACCCGGCGCCGGCCGGTGGCCGGGACCTCGGTCTCCTCCTCGTAGGTCGAGTAGTGGTAGGGGGTCGAGGCCTCGAACTCCCCGGCGCAGGTGTCGACCGAGCGGTAGACCGGCTCCACCCCGAGCGCCCGGCGCCGGGTCCGGAGCTCGCCCTCGGTGGCGCCGACGATCGCGGCCAGCTGCCGGTCGGAGAAGCCGTGCCGCTTGGCCCGCCACAGCAGGCCCCGGCCGAGCTCGTCGATCGAGCCGGCCGCGGCGACCTCGGCCCTGACCTCGGTGAGGCGGGCGATCCCGTCCACGAACCAGGGATCGATGCCGGACGCCGCGGCCACCTGGTCGACGGTGCCGCCGAGGCGCAGGGCCCGCTCGACCGCCTCCAGCCGGTCCTCGGTGGGCCGGCCGCAGGCGGCCAGCAGGGCCTCGGGGGCGGCCTCGGGTGTGCCCGGCGCCGGGTCGGACTCCGGATGGCCGAGGCCGTCGCGGCCGGTCTCCAGGGACCGGAAGGCCTTCTGCAGCGCCTCCGGGAAGGTGCGGCCGATGGCCATCACCTCCCCGACCGACTTCATCCGGGTGGTCAGCTCGGTGTCGGCGCCGGGGAACTTCTCGAAGTTGAAGCGGGGCACCTTGACGACCACGTAGTCCAGGGTCGGCTCGAAGGCGGCGGCGGTCTTGCCGGTGACCTCGTTGCGGATCTCGTCAAGGGTGAACCCGACCGCCAGCAGGGCGGCCACCTTGGCGATCGGGAAGCCGGTGGCCTTGGAGGCAAGGGCCGAGGAGCGCGACACCCGCGGGTTCATCTCGATCACCACCCGGCGGCCGGTGGCGGGGTCGACCGCGAACTGGACGTTGGCCCCGCCGGTCTCGACCCCGACCGCCCGCATGACGGTCAGGGCGTCGTCCCGCAGCTCCTGGTACTCGCGGTCCGAGAGGGTCATCTGGGGGGCGACGGTGACCGAGTCGCCGGTGTGGACGCCCATCGGGTCGAGGTTCTCGATCGAGCAGACGACCACGGCGTTGTCGGCGCGGTCGCGCATCACCTCCAGCTCGAACTCCTTCCAGCCGAGCACCGACTCCTCGACCAGCACCCGCCCGACCGGGCTGGCGGTCAGGCCCTGGGCCAGCAGCTCGGCCAGGGCGCCGGCCGTCCGGGCGATGCCGCCGCCCCAGCCGCCGAGGGTGAACGACGGCCGCACCACCAGGGGCAGGCCGAGCTCGCCGACCGCGGCCAGCCCGTCGGCCACCGACCCGACCTCGACCCCGCGGGGCAGGTCGAGCCCGGCGGCGTTGCAGGTCCGGGTGAACTCGACCCGCGACTCGGCCCTGCGGACCGCGTCGACCCCGGCGCCGATCAGCTCGACCCCCAGCCGCTCCAGGGTGCCGTTCTCGTGCAGGGCGACGGCCAGGTTGAGGGCGGTCTGGCCACCGAGGGTGGGCAGCAGGGCGTCGGGGCGCTCGGCCTCCAGGACGGCCGCGACCGGGCCGGGGGTGAGCGGCTCCAGGTAGGTGGCGTCGGCCACCTCCGGGTCGGTCATGATCGTGGCCGGGTTCGAGTTGACCAGCACGACCCGCAGGCCGAGCCGGCGCAGGGCCCGGCAGGCCTGCGTCCCGGAGTAGTCGAACTCGGCCGCCTGCCCGATCACGATCGGCCCCGACCCGACGACCAGGACCGACCGCAGATCCTCCCGCAGCGGCACTAGGCGTCACCTCGCAGGACCTCGGGCGGGACCCCGCTGGCGGGCCCGGCTCCGCCTCCGGTGGCGGCGGCCTGGTCGTAGGCGGACTGGCCGGCTTCCCAGCCGTCGTAGAGGCCTGCGGCCATGGCCTCGGCCCACAGGGCCCTGACCTGGGCCGGGCTGAGCAGGCGGAGGCGGATGGCGAGGCGGCTGGCTCCCTCGACGCTGGCCACCAGGGTGCGCAGCTTGGCCTCGTCCTGGGCGGTGGTGCGCCGGCCGGTGGGTGATACGCCGGCCTCGGCCTCACCGCGCAGGCTCGACTTGAGCGTGAACACCCGCTCGAACTCGGCCCGCAGGGCGTCGGCGACCTCTCCCGCGGGCGGCAGGGTGCCCTCGTCGACCCCGCCCAGAGCTCGGAATGTGCGCTGCTCAGCCATGAAGCGCTCCTTGCATGAGGTCGGCGAACCGCTCGAACAGGGGGTGGGCGTCGTGGGGGCCGGGCGCGGCCTCTGGGTGGTACTGGACCGAGAAGGCTGGGACGTCGCGGCACTCCAGGCCCTCGACCACCCCGTCGTTGGCGTTGCGGTGGGTGACGACCACCCCTGCGGGGAGGCTGTCGCCGTCGACCGCGAAGCCGTGGTTGTGGCTGGTGACCGCGACCCGGCCGGTGGCCAGCTCGACCACCGGCTGGTTGACGCCCCGGTGGCCGAACTTGAGCCGGACCGTCCGGCCGCCGACCGCCTGGCCGAGCAGCTGGTGGCCGAGGCAGATCCCGAACACCGGCACCTGGCCGAGCAGCTCGCGGGTCGCCTGGACGCCATGCCCGACGGTGGCCGGGTCGCCGGGGCCGTTGGACAGCATCACCCCGTCCGGCCGCCAGGCCAGGGCGTCGGCGGCCGGGGTGGCCGCCGGCACCACCAGCACCCTGGATCCCAGCCGGCGCAGCCGCCTGGCGATGTTGGCCTTGGCGCCGAAGTCGTACAGCACCACCCGGTGGCGTTGGTCGCCCTCGGCGGGCAGCTCCACCGGCTCGTCCCTGGTCACCCGGTCGACCATGGCCAGGCCGTTGGGGTCGGGGGCGGCCAGGGCGCGCTCGCGCAGCACCCCCGGGTCGTCGGTCGCGGTCGACAGCGCCCCCCGCATGGCCCCGCGCTGTCGCAGGTGGCGGACCAGCCGGCGGGTGTCCAGCTCCTCGACCCCGGGGACGCCGGCCGCCTGCAGCTCCTGGGCCAGAGTGCGCTCGGCCCGCCAGCTCGACGCCCGCCGGGCGGCCTGCCTGACCAGGAACCCGGCCACCTGGACCCGGTCGGACTCGGCGTCGGCCGGGGTGGTGCCGTAGTTGCCGACCTCGGGCGCGGCCATGCAGACCAGCTGCCCGGCGTAGGACGGGTCGGTCAGGACCTCCTGGTAGCCCCCCATGGCGGTGTTGAACACCACCTCACCGGCGATCGTGAACGGCCCGGGAGTGAACGCCTGGCCGCGAAAGGCGGTCCCGTCCTCCAGCACCAGCAGCGTTTCCTGCCGGTTCATCGGGGCACCAACGGGTTGAGGGAGTCGGCCCAGCGGGGGGCGGCGGCCTCGTCGAGGACGAACCCTGAACGCAACCTGGCCGGGCCGAGCTGCCAGTCCACGAC
>DATHIG010000372.1:0-3665 GCA_035490035.1 Actinomycetes bacterium | reverse complement strand
TCCACCCATCCAGGACGTCGCGGCGAGCATCGCCACCCTGGTGGAGGCCAGCCTGCTCGGACGGCCGGTGGGACCAGGCGAACCGCGCCATTCGATGCTCGCGACGGTCCGCGACTATGCCCTGGAACAGCTGCGGGCGGCCGGCGAGGACGATGAGATCGGCGGTCGCCACGCCCGCTTCTACGCGGGCCTGGTGGAACAGGCCGAGCCCGAGCTCACCGGCGCCGACCAGGCGAGCTGGCTGGACCGGCTGCAGGCCGAGCACGCCAACCTCCAGGCGGCGCTGGCCTGGGCCAGCCAGACCGGCGACAGCGACCTGGCGCTGCTGCTGGCCGCCAGGCTGTGGCGCTTCTGGCAGCTACGGGGACACTTCGCTGACGGCCGGCGCCGGCTCCAGGATCTCCTGGCCGCCGAGGGGCCTGCGAGCGTGCCGCGCGCCAAGGCCCTGATCGGCCTTGCCGGCCTCTGCTACTGGCAGGGCGACTGGGACGCGACCGAGGCCGCCTACCGCCAGGCCCGCGAGCTGGCCAAGGGCCTGGACGACTGGTGGCTGGAGCTGGAAGCCCTGTTCGGGCTGGCCTTCACGCTGGCCTGCCACCGGGGCGACCTGCAGGCAGCAGCACCCATCGAGCAGCAGTTCCAGGCCCTGATCGGCGAGCACCCCGAACCGCTCGCGATCGGCTTGGGCTTGGCGACCTCGCAGATGATGCGGCTGTTCGGCGGCGACCTCGACGGCTCCCGCGCCTACGGCGAACAGTGCCTTGCCGGGACTCGCGCGTTGGGGGTGCCCTGGTATGAGAGCCAGGTGCTCCGGACCCTGGCGCTCACCTCCCTGCGGCAGACCCGCTACCGGCAAGCCCACGGCGAGCTGCTGGAGTGCCTCCAGATCGCCAGCGAGCTGGGGGACCTGGCCGGCGTGGCCATCGACCTCGAGCGCCTTGGGCAGGCGGCGGTGGCGCTTGGACAGCCTGAACGAGGGGTCGTGCTGGCCGCGGCCGCCGACCGCCTTCGTGAGTCCATCGGCGGTGGGCTCACGGTGGAGTCGGGCCTGTGGGAGACCGAGCACCCGCGGGATGCCGCCCGCCGGTCCCTCACCGACATCCAGATCGAGACAGCCTGGGCTCGGGGACGCACCATGAGCCTGGAGGACGCCGTCGCTCACGCCCGCTCCTAACGCCGGCCAACCTCACGCGTGTGCGCGGTCGTATCAAGTCCTCGCCGTCGGTTCCCTTCCTCCTGTTCGGGCGAGGAGGAGGGCGCGGTGCAGCAACCCGGCGTGGGTGGCGGCCAGCATGCTGCGCCGGTCGGCCTGTCGCTGCGCGAAGGCGCCGGGTGGTTCGAGCCGGGCGAGCTCCCCAGCATGCGGCTCGGTCTCGGCCAGCCAGGCGGCGGCGGTGGCGGCGAAGGCAGGGGTGACATCGAGCTCGGTGATGTCGTGGAACCCGGCGGCGCGGAGCAGCCGCTGGTGGTCGCTGCGCATGGCCACCGCCCGGGGCCCGGCGGCCCGGGCCCGGCGGCGAGCCGCCGGCGACAGCCCCGGCGATTCATGGATGGTGTAGAAGCCAATGCGTCCGCCGGGGCCAGGAGCCGTCTGCAGGCTCTCAGCACGGAGAGCTTGGCCCGCAGTCAACACAGCACATCGGTGTGGATGACCACATCGAAGCTGCCGGCTCGAAACGGCAGCCCACTAGCCGCCGAGGCCACCACGTCCGTGCGGGCGGCGAGCCCTTCGCTGGCGGCGCGGTTGGCGGCCACCCGCAGCCCTTCCAGGGGCAGGTCGGTGAGGACGATCCGGCAGCCGGTCTGGGCGGCCAGGTACAGCCCGGGCCAGCCCCGCCCCGACCCCAGGTCGAGCAGGCGGTCGGCGGCCGACAGGTGAAGCTCGTCGGCGAGGGTGTCGGCCTGGGTTATGGTGGTGAAGCCGTTGGCGCCCCAGTCGCCGCCGATGACCCGCTGCTCGATCTGGCTGGCGAGCAGAGACGGGGTATTGCGGTAGCGCTGCTGGAACAGGGCCCACGCCTGGGCCTCATCCCTGCCCGTCACGGTCCCACCTTCCTCGCTACACGCAGGCGTGTCCGGTTCTGGCTGGGTTACTGGGCGGCGGTGATGACGCCGGCCAGGGCCTGGCGGATGCGGTCGGCGGCCTGGTCGGGGTCGGGTCGGCCGGCATCCAGCCAGGCCATCACCGCCTCGACGGCGACCACCGGGGCAAGCTGGGCGGCCCACTGCACCCAGGCCCGATCGCCGATCACCCTGGCCAGCTCACGGCGGGCGGTGGCGACCATGCCCCGCTGGAACCGGTCCATCTGCTGGCGAAACTCCGGCTCTCGTGCGGCGTGGTGGAACAGCAGCCGAAACCCGTCCGGGTCCTCGGCGGCCGCGGCCAGCAGCGCGTCGATGCTGGCGTAGGTGTAGTCGCGGGTGCCGACGGCGGCGGTCAGCCGCGTGATCGCGCGGTCCAGCACGGCGCGGTACAGGTCGGTCTTGGACTCGAAGTGGCGGTACAGCAGCACCCGGCTGATGCCGGCCGCCTCGGCGATGTCGTCCAGGCTGGTGGCGGCAAAGCCGGTGCGGGCGAAGGCCTGGGTGGCGGCGGCCAGGAGCTGCTCGCGGCGCTCGGCGCGACGCAGCCGTCGGACCGAGGAGGGCGCTGCGGCCTTGGCCGTTGGCTGGTTGGCGGGTGGTCGCTTGGTTGGCATGCCTCATCCCGATGCTCGTTCTGTTGACACGAGAGTGTACAACACCTATCGTTTACTTCAAAGTAAACAATCCGAAGTGTACAGCCGGAGGATGCACCGATGGACGATGCCATCGTCGAGGTCGAGGGCCTCGTCAAAGTGTTCAAGGGCGAGGTCCGGGCGCTGGATGGGCTGTCGCTCGCCGTGCCGCCCGGCAGCGTCTACGGCCTGCTGGGGCCCAACGGCGCCGGCAAGACCACCCTCATCCGCGTGCTGGCCACCTTGCTCCAGCCCGACGGGGGCACCGCCCGCGTCGCCGGGGTCGACGTCCGCGCCGACCCAGCCCGGGTGCGCGCCCGGATCGGGCTGGCCGGCCAGTCCGCGGCCGTCGACGAGGTCCTCACCGGCCGCGAGAACGTCGAGATGGTCGGGCGGCTCTACGGGCTGTCCCGCCGCCAGGCGCGCCAGCGTGCCAGCCAGGTGCTGGAGCGCATTCGCCTGGTGGAGGCGGCCGACCGGCAGGTCAAGACCTATTCGGGTGGGATGCGCTGCCGGCTTGACCTGAGCGCCTCCCTGGTCGGCCGGCCCCGCGTGCTGTTCCTGGACGAGCCGACCGCCGGGCTGGACCCGGCCAGCCGCCGCGACCTGTGGACGTTGATCGGCGAGCTGGTCGCCACCGGTACCACCGTGCTGCTGACCACCCAGTATCTGGAGGAGGCCGATCAGCTCGCCGACCGGATCGCCGTCATCGACCATGGCCGGCTGATCGGCGAGGGCACTGGCGACGAGCTGAAGGACCGAGTGGGTGGCTCGGTGCTGGAGGTGACCGTGCCCGAGTCGGACCGGGTCCGGACCTTCCAGGCGCTGCGGGGCGTCGGCGGCCAGGACCCGACCGACGACCAGGACCACGGCAGGATCGTGCTCCCGGCACCCGATGGCGCCAGGACGCTGACCGAGGCGCTGCGCCAGCTGGACGCCGCCGACGTC
>DATHIG010000371.1:0-15836 GCA_035490035.1 Actinomycetes bacterium | reverse complement strand
GAGGGGGTCCTGGCGCAGCTCACCAGGCGCGTTGGGCAGGGCAGGCGGTGGCAGCGTACGGCTCATGAGCCGGCAGCCTAGAGCATGTCACACCCCGAGCGAGACCCGGGCCCCGCACGGTCCAGCCGACATGGGGTCGGCCCGTTGCGGCATCATGGTCGGCGGCCCGGACGGGAGTCCCGGCTCCGCCATCCCTGGAGGCAGCGTTGAAGATCCTGGTCACCGTCAAGCGCGTGCCCGACACGGCCGCCGAGAAGCGGCTCGACCCCGGCGACAAGACGCTCGACCGCGAGTCGGTCGAGACCATCCTCAACCCGGTCGACGAGTACGCGGTCGAGGAGGCCCTGCGGCTGAAGGAGCATGCCGGCGGCGAGGTCGTCGTCCTCTGCATGGGCCCGACCTCGGCCCTGGCCACCGTGCGCAAGGCGCTGTCCATGGGCCCGGACACGGCCGTCCACGTCCACGACGACGCCCTCCACGGGTCGTGCGCCTTCAACACCGCCAGGGTCCTGCACGCGGCCATCCGCCAGGTCGAGCCGGACATCGTCCTGTGCGGCTCGGAGTCGACCGACGCCCGCACCTCGCTGGTCCCCGGCGCCCTTGCCGAGTACCTGGGCTGGCCCGGCCTGACCGGGGCCAAGCAGCTGGAGGTCGACGGCCCTACCGTCCGCATCCATCGCGAGACCGAGAACGGCTACGACGTGGTCGAGGCGCAGGGCCCGGCTGTCGTCAGCGTGGTCAAGGGCATCAACGAGCCCCGCTATCCGTCGTTCAAGGGCATCATGGCGGCCAAGTCCAAGCCGGTGACCGACTACACCCTCGCCGATCTGGGCATCGACCCGGAGGAGGTCGGCGCCGCCGGCGCCACCACCGAGGTGGTCGACTTCGCCCCGCGGCCCCCGCGGCAGGCCGGCAAGCAGGTCAAGGACCCGGGTGACGGCAGCGCCGCCGCCGAGCTGGCCGAGTTCCTGGCCGGCCACAAGTTCATCTGAGACGGGGAGAGTAACGCGATGCCGCGAGTTCTCGTTCTGGTTGAGCATGAGGATGGCGCCGTCAAGAAGGTGACCTACGAGATGCTGACCAAGGCGCGCAGCCTCGGTGACCCGGTGGCGCTGTTCGTCGGCCAGGGGGTCGACGGCGGCCGCGAGGGCCTGGCCCGCCACGGCGCCTCCGCCGTCTACACCGCCGCCGCCGACAACCGGCTCGCCGGGCCGCTCACCGACGCCCTCGAGCTGGCCGCCCAGCGGGCCGAGCCGGCCGCGGTGCTGGTCGCGGCCACCCCGCTGGGCAAGGACGCCGGGGCCAGGCTGGCCGTCCGCAAGGGCTGGGGGATGCTGGCCGACGTGGTCGACCTCGACGACGACCTGGTCGCGACCCAGAACGTGTTCGGCGGAGCCATGACCGTGCGGGCCAGGGTTCGCACCGGTACCCCGGTGCTGGCCGTCAAGCCGAACTCGTTCCCGGTCAAGGAGGCCCCGGCCGAGGCCGAGCTGGTCGACCTCGAGCTGACCGGCGAAGGCGGCGCCGACAACGCCCGGGTGACCGACCATGTCGTCCAGGAGCAGGGCGGGCGGCCCGACGTCGCCGAGGCCGAGATCGTCGTCTCCGGCGGCCGCGGCCTCCAGGACCCGTCGAACTTCGCCCTGGTCGAGGCGCTGGCCGACGCCCTCGGGGCGGCGGTCGGGGCCAGCCGGGCCGCCGTCGACGCCGGCTGGTACCCCCACCAGCACCAGGTCGGGCAGACCGGCAAGACGGTCTCGCCCCAGCTCTATGTGGCCGTCGGCATCTCCGGGGCCATCCAGCACCGGGCCGGCATGCAGACGTCCAAGACGATCGTTGCCGTGAACAAGGACGCCGACGCGCCCATCTTCGCCATCAGTGACTTCGGCGTCGTCGGGGACCTGTTCAAGGTCGTGCCGAGGCTCACCGACGAGGTCGCCAAGCGAAAGCGCTGATGAGCAGCCACCTGCCACCCAAGGAGCCAGCCCGCCCGAGACGGCGCGCCGACCGGCCGACGGCCCCGGCGGCCGCGCGGGCCAGCGTCCGCGCCGCCGGCCGGGCGCTCGGACTGCAGGCCACCGAGCCGCGCCGCCGCCGCGCCCAGCGGCAGGCCAGGGTCGTCCTCGGGCGGGCGGTCGCCGGCCACCTGGCCGGCCAGCCGGCCCCTGCGTTCCTGGCCCCGCCCCTGGCCGCCCACCGTGCCGCCCAGCTCCGGCTGGCATCGACCGAGCCACCACCTCGCCCCGGCCCCCGGCCCACCCCGCCCGAGGAGCCTACCGCCCGACCAGGGCGGGCTTCGGGGACGGGGGCGGACGCGGAGCCCCCGGCGCCACGCGCCCGGGCCTCGGCCGGCACCAGGGCGGCGGCCGCCTCCCGGGCCGCCCGCTCGGCCAGGCGGGACCGGGACCTGGCCGCCGAGCTGGAGCGCCTGCTCCTGATCGTGATCCAGTTCCTGCCCCGGTTGGCGGCCAGGAGACGGCTGCGGGCGGCCGAGGAGCGCCTCGGCGCCTGGGCCACCGGCCTGGTCGACCCGCAGGACCCGGCGGTGACGGCGGCCCTCGGGCGGGCGGCGGACGCCCAGCGGGCCGCCTGGTCGGCCAGGGCGGCCGCCGCGGCCAACCGGCGCCAGGCGGTCGACGCCGCCCGGCTGGCCGTGCACCTGGTCGCCGAGGCCGTCGCCGACGTGGCCGCCTGGGCCGGGCACGGCATCCGGAGCGGGTCCAGCATGCTGGTGGCCTGGCTGGTCTCGCTGGCGGTCGCCGGCCGGCGCCGCCTGGCCCACGGCTCCACAGCGACCCGCCACAGCCTGCGGGCTGGTTCGGCGGCGGCGGGACGGGGGGCTCGCGGCGCCGGCGCCGGCCTCGCCGGCGCCGCCGGGCAGGTGGCCTCGCGGATCGACGCCACCGTGACCCGCCGCCGCACCGGTGGCGGCGGCGCTGCCGCGGCCGCGCCGGCGGCGACCCAGGAGGGGGACGGCGCCCGCAACGGCCGCCCGGATGGGTCGGCCAGGGCGGCCGAACCCCGACCCGTTGTGCCGGCGGGCCGGAGCCGGCTGGTCCGCGACCAGGGCGACCCCACCGAAGCCTGGTGGCTGCCATCCAACCTGGTCGACCCGGCCGAGGAGGAGCCGCCCCTGGTCTCGGGCCGGCGGGCCCGGGCGGGCAACCACCGCCGGGCCGAGCGCGACCCGGTGGTGGCCGCGCTGGGCAACGGGCTGGCCAGGGTGACCGGCCCGTTCCGGACCGTCGGGGCCCGTCTCGGCCGGCGGCTCGGCCCGATGGTGTCCGCGCTGGCCGCGCCGCCCAACCGGCGCCGGTCCGGCTGGCTGCCGTTCGCACGCCCGGTGGTGGTCGCGCTGGCCCTCACCCTGCTGGTCGCGACCGCGACCGCGGTCCCGGCAGCGATGCTGGTCGCCGACTCGGTGAAGGGGGCCGGGGCCGGCCTCCCCGAGCTGGAGGATCTGCGGCAGCTCCGCCAACCGGAGCGGACCCAGGTCTACGACCGCCAGGACCGGGTGATCGAGGTCCTCAAGGACGAGCAGGACCGGATCGTGGTGCCGCTGTCGAAGATGTCGGGGACCCTCCAGCAGGCGGTGATCGCGGCCGAGGACGCCCGCTTCTACGAGCACCACGGGGTCGACGACCGGGGGATCCTGCGCGCCGCCGTCACCAACCTGCTCAGCGGCGAGATCGACGAGGGCGGCAGCACCATCACCCAGCAGCTGGTCCGAAACGCCTACCCCGACCTGAAGGAACGCTCGATCGTCCGCAAGATCAAGGAGGCAGCCCTCGCCGCCCAGCTGGAGGTCAAGCTGTCCAAGCAGGAGATCCTGCACCGCTACCTCAACCGGGTCTACTTCGGCGCCGGCTACTACGGGGTCGAGGCGGCCAGCCGCGGCTACTTCAACAAGCATGCCTCGGAGGTGACGCTGGCCCAGGCGGCCACGCTGGCCGGCGTCATCAGGGAGCCGGTGACGGCCGACCCGCGCCGGCACCCGGAGCGGGCCAAGGTGCTGCGCGACTCGGTGCTGGAGCGCATGGCCCAGCTCGGCATGGTGGCGGCGGCCGACACCGCCAAGGCCAAGAAGCAGCCGCTCAAGATCAAGCCGCCCGGCCGCATCGGCGGCCGCTACCCATGGTTCATCGACGGCCTCAAGCGGCAGCTGCTGGAGGACGAGCGCCTCGGCAAGACCAGGGAGTCTCGGATCCGGCGGCTGTTCGAGGGCGGCCTGCGCATCAAGACCACCCTCGACCGCGACCTGCAGGTGGCGGCGGAGCAGGCGGTGGACAAGTGGCGGCCCCCGACCGGCCCGGACATCGCCCTGATCGCCATCGACCCCCGCGACGGCGGCGTCCGCGCGGTGGTCGGCGGGCGCAACTTCAAGAAGGAGGCCTACAACGCGGCCGTCCAGGGCGACGGCCGCCAGCCCGGCTCCTCCTACAAGACCTTCGTGCTGGCCGCCGCCCTGCAGGCCGGCATCTCGCCCGACTCGGTCTGGGAGTCCAGCGGCTTCAAGGACCAGATCGTCTGCGGCTCGCCCTGGACGGTCGACAACTACGAGGGCGGAGGCTCCGGCCCGGTCTCGGTCCGGGACGCCACCTGGCGCTCGGTCAACGGCGTCTACGCCCGCCTGATGGAGAAGCTCTGCCCCGAGAGCGTCGCCGCCATGGCCGAGAAGCTGGGCCTGCCCCAGATCCCGGCCGCCAAGCGGGTGCCGTCGATGGCCCTCGGCTCGGCCGAGACGCGGCCGATCGACATGGCCAGCGCCTACGCCACCCTGGCCAACCTGGGCGAGTACCACAAGCCGACCTTCTTCGAGAAGATCGACCACCGCAGCGGCAAGCCGGTGATCGACCAGCCGCCAACGCCCGAGCGGCGCGTCTCGGCCGCGCTGGCCTGGCAGGTCAACGACATCCTCAAGGGCGTTGTCGCCCACGGCACCGGCACCGCGGCCAGGATCGGCCGCCCCCAGGCCGGCAAGACCGGCACCAACCAGGCCTACCGTGACGCCTGGTTCGTCGGCTACACGCCGCAGCTGTCGGTCGCGGTCTGGATGGGCAACCCCAAGAGCCAGGAGTCGATGTACAACGTGAACGGCCGGCGCGTCTCCGGCGGCTCCTTCCCGGCCATGGTCTGGCACGACTTCATGGCCGTGGCAATGGCCAACCAGGAGGCCCTGGACTGGCCGAAGCCGCCGGAGGAGCTGACCTACACCATCCTCCCGCCGCCGCCCGAGACCACCCAGCCCAAGGACAAGAAGAAGCGCAAGCCCCCCCCGCCCGGCGGTAACGACTGACGGCTTCCATGGCACGGGTGCGCCTGCGTGGCGGGGGAGGGGAGCCGGAGCTCCGCCACATGGATCACGGACGAGGGTTGGTAGGCTGGCCAACGACGTCCCGGTGATGACGGCCCTGGAGTACCGATTGGCCTACCTCGACTACGCGGCCAGCGCCCCCCTGCGGGCGGAGGCGCTGGCGGTGATGCTGCCGCTGCTGGAGCGCCCCGCGGCCAACCCGTCCAGCCAGCACAGCCAGGGGCGGATGGCACGGGCCGCGGTGGAGACGGCCCGCGAGCAGGTGGCGGCCCTGGTCGGCGCCGCGCCGGCGGAGGTGGTCTTCACCTCCGGCGGGACCGAGGCCGACAACCTGGCCGTCAAGGGCACCATCCTGGCCCGGCCGCGGGACGCCAGGCAGCTTGTCTGCTCGGCGGTCGAGCATCACGCCGTGCTCGACGCGGCCGCCTGGGCCGAGGCCGACGCCGGGGCCCGGGTCGACCTGGCCGCCGTCGACCGGGACGGCCGGGTCGAGCTGGACCGGCTGGCCGGGCTGCTCCAGCCGGGCCGGACCGCGCTGGTCGCGGTGATGGCGGCCAACAACGAGGTCGGCACCGGCCAGCCCGTCGCGGCCGCGGCCGAGCTGGCCCATGCCGCCGGCGCGGTCCTGCTCTGCGACGCCGTCCAGGCGGCCGGGCTGCCAGGGGTCGACATGGCCGGCGAC
The DNA here is from genome assembly GCA_035490035.1 of Actinomycetes bacterium. GTDB lineage: Bacteria > Actinomycetota > CALGFH01 > CALGFH01 > CALGFH01 > CALGFH01. The sequence continues at coordinate 9,840 of DATHIG010000371.1, read as the reverse complement.
GGGATCGACCTGCTCGCCCTCGCCGCCCACAAGCTCGGCGGACCGACCGGGGTCGGCGCCCTGGTCGTCCGCTCCGGAACCACCCTGCGGCCGCTGCTCCACGGCGGCGGCCAGGAGCGCGGCCTGCGCTCCGGGACCCTCCCGGCGGCCGCCCTGGCCGGGTTCGGGGCCGCCGCCGCGGTCGCCCTGGCCGAGCGGGAGGCCGGCGCCGCCACCACCCTCGCCACCCTCCGGGCCCGCCTGCTCGGTGGCCTTCGCGCCCTCGCTCCCGACCTGGAGGTCAACGGCGACCCGGGCCCGTTGGGCTCCGAGGCTCCCCGGCCAGCGGTGCCGGCGGGCCTCCCAGGCCTGCTGTCGGTGCGGTTCCCTGGCCGGCGGGCCGAGGACCTCCTCCTGCTGCTGGACCGGCACGGCGTCGCCTGCTCGGCCGGGTCGGCCTGTGCCAGCGGCGCGGTCACCCCGTCACACGTGCTGCTGGCCATGGGCGGCGCGCCGGCCGAGGCGCGCGAGACGGTCCGCTTCAGCCTCGGCCACGCCTCCACCCAGGCCGAGGTCGACGCCGCCGTCGCCGCCGCCGGCCAGGCGCTGGAGGTCCTGGCGCCGCAGGGGACGCCGACATGACCAGCCCGCGGGTGCTGGTGGCGATGAGCGGCGGGGTGGACTCGTCGGTGACGGCGGCGCTGGGGGTTGAGGCCGGCTGGGACGTGACCGGGGTCCACCTCAAGCTCGCCGACACCCCAGGCCACCTCCAGGTGCAGGGCAAGGGCTGCTGCACCCTGGCCGACGCCGAGGACGCCCGGCGGGTCGCCGACCTCCTCGGCATCCCGTTCTACGTCTGGGACATGGCCGAGCAGTTCCAGCGGGCGGTGGTCGACGACTTCGCCGCCGAGTACGCCAGCGGCCGCACCCCCAACCCGTGCGCCCGCTGCAACGAGCAGGTCAAGGTGGTCGGGCTGCTGGCACGGGCCCGCGCCCTCGGGTTCGACGCCCTGGCCACCGGCCACTACGCCCGGGTCGAGGGCGGCCGCCTGTACCGGGGCGCCGACCCGGCCAAGGACCAGTCCTACGTGCTCTACATGCTCGGCCCGACCGAGCTGGAGCGGCTTCGGCTCCCCCTCGGGCGGCTGACAAAGGTGGAGGTCCGGGCGACCGCGGCCCGGCTCGGCCTGCGGACCGCGGCCAAGCCGGAATCCTTCGACATCTGCTTCGTCCCCGACGGCGACACCGCCGGCTGGCTGGAGCGCCGGTTCGGGCCGAGCCCCGGCGAGGTGGTGGACACCGCCGGCCGGGTCCTGGGGACTCACCGGGGCGCCTACCGCTACACCGTCGGCCAGCGCCGCGGCCTCGGCGTCGCCGCCCCGACCCCCCGCTACGTCCTCCGGGTCGAGCCGGCCGCCGGCCGGGTGGTGGTCGGGGAGCGGGCCGAGCTGGAGATCCGGACCGTCGAGCTGGAGCGGGCCACCGCCACCGACGGTCGCGGCCTGCGCCCCGGTCCCGCCCGGGTCCGACTCCGCGCCCACGGCAGGGAGGCCCCCTGCCAGGTGGTCCCCCTCGACGGGGCCAGGGCCCGGCTGGAGCTTGACGAGCCCGTCGGCGCCGTCGCCCCAGGCCAGGCCGGCGTGCTCTACGACGGCGACCTGGTCCTCGGCGGCGGCACCGTGGCCGCGACCGGCTCCATGTGATGACGCTCGCCGGGCCCCGCGACTCGACGATCGGCATCGTCGGTGACGGCTTCGGCTCGGCGCTCGTCTACACCACCGCCGTCTACCTCGGCTTCCGGCCCGAGCAGATCACCGTGTTCGGGCCCAACGGCAACCCGGTCGAGACCTACCAGCAGTTCGCCTACAACCTCGGCCAGACGATCCTGCGTTCCGAGTCCGAGTCCCATTTCCTGCCCGCCGACTGGCCCACCTTCGCCCAGCTCGACGCGTGGGCCAGGCGCAGCCCGGCGCCCCTGCTGCGGTCGGTGCGGCGCAGGTACAACCCGGGCGTGGCCGAGATCCTGGCCGAGGCGACCACCGTGCAGCGCCGCCTCGGCTGGGACGACAACCGGCTGCCGGTACGGATCGGCTGGCTGCAGCGCGAGCAGGAGCCGACCCCGCACTTCACCCTGTACGACGAGCAGGCCAACTACGCCGGCCGGGCGCGGCACGTGATGCTGGCCCTCGGCCACGGCCCGCTCGCCTACCCGCCGGCGCTGGCCACGGCCAGGGAGGACCCGGCCCTGGCCGACCGCATCGTGCAGGCCTACGAGCCCAAGGCGTACGCCCCTGGCGGCCGCTACGTGGTGATCGGGGCCGGGATCGCCTCGGTCAACGAGTGGGCCAACGCCCTGGACACCGGGGCCAAGGTGATCTCGCTGCTGCGCAGCCCGACCCCGGACGAGCAGGACCTGAACACCCCCCGCTGCTTCTTCGAGGCCCTCGGGATCGACGCGTTCCAGGGCCTGCCGTTCGACCGGCGCCTGGAGTTCCTCGGCCAGATCCTCAAAGGCACATCGCCAAGGCGGCGGGGCTGGGAGCAGCGGGTGCGCGAAGGGCGCGAGCAGGGCCGCTTCGAGCAGCTCATGGGCGAGATCGACGAGGTCCGCCCGGGGCCGGCCGGGCTGCGGGTCCACGTCGGCAACCGCAACGGGCCCGACCCGGGCTGGCTCGACGTCACCGGCGTGGTCGCCGGCACCGGGTTCCAGAAGTCCGGGCTGACCCTGCCGCTGCTGCGGCGGCTGGTCCAGTTCTACGACCTCCCCGTCGAGGAGGGCCGCCTGCTGCTGCGCAGCGACTGCGGCGTCCCGAGGCTCGACCTTCCCCGGTCGCGCCTGTGCATGATGGGCATCCACGCCAACCCGGTGATCCCCCACGGCGACACCATCGCCGGGCTCAAGTACGTGGCCCGCCGCTTCGTGGCCGACTGCGCAAGGGCGGAGCGGATCGTCTACCGGCGGTTCCCGTCCCGGCTGCGGCTCCAGGTCTCCCTGGCCGGCAGCTCCGTCCGGGCCATCCGGCGGGTCCGGCGGGCGGAGCAGCTGGCCTGATGTGCCCGACGGTGCTGGGCCGCGTCCAGACCAGGGTGGCGATCCTGGTCGGCCCGGCCATCCTGGCCGCGATCCTGTCCCTGGTCACCGGCGACGAGGGCTGGATCGTCACCATCGGGATCTACCTGCTGGTCGGGGTGGCGCTCGACACCACCTTCTATCCGCGGGTGATCAAGTGGCAGCCGCCCTGGCTGACCTTCCTGCTCGGCCTGACCGAGTTCGTCCTGGTGTTCGTGCTCGTCAAGGTGCTTCGCCCGGGCCAGCCCGGCTTCGGCGACCCGGACGCGCTGCTGGGCCCCGAGGACCTCAAGCCGATTCTCCTCTTCTGGGTGAGCTGGCTGCTCGCTGTCGCCACCCGGATCGTGGTCCTGCCCATCGTGTCGCTCTCGTGGCTGGAGAACGGGGGCGAGTTCCGGGTCACCGGCTGGTCGATCCAGCCGGAGGCCGAGCCGCTGCCGCTGCTCGCGGCCGCGACCCCGGAAGCGGCCAGCGGGCGGCTGGTGCGGGAGCTGTCCGCGGTCCACGAGGCGCCGGTGGACCGGCGGCCGCCCCTCTCGGGCGCCCATGCCCGGCCGGTCAGCGGGCAGTCGCCAGATAGATGATCACCACGAGGGCGACGAGCACGAACAGGGCGAGCGGGGCCGTCCTGGCCTTTCCCTTGGTCCGTGAGTCCAGCAGCGGGTCGAGCTCGTGGCGGGGCCTGCGGGCCGGCTCGGCGACGGCCGGGGACCTGGCGCCGTCATCGGTATCGGCGACACCGGCCAGATAGTCGGGCGCGCGCACGGGTACCGCCAGCGGCGGTGGGACCGGGTGGACAGCCGAGGGCCGCTCGGCGATCTGGCTGGCGCTGCGCAGCTCGACCAGCGTGACCCCCAGCTGGAGTTGGTCGCCCGCCTCCAGGCGGGTCGGGCCGTGGATCCCGTCGCCGTTCAGGAAGGTGCCGTTGCGGGAGCCGAGGTCCTCCACGACCGCGCCCGGCCCGCTCGGTGTGACCCGCGCATGGCGGCGCGACACCAGCTCGTCGGCCAGGACGAGGCCGGCGTCGCGGCCACGTCCGATGGTCACCGCCGTGGTTAGGGCGACCATGCGGCCGGCGCCGGCTCCCTCCACGATCTCCAGGCTCAGGTCGGCCACGCGGCTCCCTCCACGATCTCTGGGCTCAGGTCGGCCACGGGGTTCCCTCCCGCTCAGGTGCCGGCAAGGCAGCCGGCCACGCCGGTGGGCAGAGCGCCCTGCCCTTGCGGCACGCGCCAGTCGCGCGCGACATAGCCTCTGGTGTCGAACTGCGCCGTGGCAACCACCAGGCGCTGGCCGTCCTCGTCCTGGCGCACGAGCCAGCGGCCCCGCCGCGACGGGTCGCTCTCCTGGTACGCCTTGACGTACCAGCGCTCCAGCTTGTCCGGTCCGGTGAAGGTCCGGATCTCCTCGACCACGAACCGGTCGGTCCAGCCCATGTGGGCCCGGATCGCGGCCAGTGGCGCGCTCCGGGCCGCCGTGCCCACCGCCGGTCTGGTCCAGCCGCCGGGACAGGCCGACCCGGAGGTGCTCGGCGGGCGCGACGTGCTGGGCGGGCCGCCGACGATGTCGGTGGTGTCGACCTCCGGCTGCCTTCCGCCGGCCAACAGCTGCACCGCGGCCACGTAGGCGACGACGGGTATCACGACTACGGCAATGATCATCAGCCACCGCCGGCTGCCCCTGCCACCCTTGTGGACGGCCGCGGGACCACCTCCACGGTGGACGGCCGCGGCACCTCTACCACGGTGGACGGCCGCGGGACCTCCGCCACCGGGTCCGCTACGCTCCCCCACCGGGGGCCTGGACGCGGACCGGGCGGAGACGGGCCTGCCCGCGGGACGGGCCAGCGGCGGAGCGGGCGCGGCGGCGGCCGCGTCGGCGCGTGCGGCGGCGGGGTCGGTGCGCGCGGCGGCCGGGTCGATGCGCGTGGCGGCGGCCGGGTCGGTAGGCGCGGGGGCGGCCGCCGACGGGGCTTCCGCTCCGCGGGCCGCCGAGCCGGCCGGTGGCAGGACCATCGCCCTGGTGTCGTCGTCGACCAGCGGGGCGGCCCGGCCGGCGCCGGCCGCGACCTGCGCGTCAACCGCCGCGAGCAGCGCCGAGCAGCTCGGGTAGCGGTCCTCCTTGGCTTTGGCCATGGCCCTGGCGATGATCGCGTCCATCGCCACCGGCAGGCCGGGAACCCGGCCGGAGATCGGCGGCGGCGGCTCGCGAAGGTGGGCGAAGACCACCTCGACGTCGTTCTCCCCCCGGTAGGGGACCGAGCCGGTGAGGCAGTGGAACAGGACGCAGCCCAACGAGTAGACGTCGGTCCGTCCGTCGACCTCCCGGCCCTCGATCTGCTCAGGGGCCACGTACGGGATCGTGCCGACGAACTGGTCGGTGGCGGTGAGCGCCGAGAACGCCTGCTCGGTGTCCACCTGCTTGATGAGCCCGAAGTCGCACAGGTAGCAGTGCCCGTCCCCACCTGGCCCGGCGTTGGCCAGCAGGATGTTGGCCGGCTTGACGTCGCGGTGGACCAGCCCGCTGGCGTGGGCGGCGTCCAGCGCGCTGGCCACCTGGGTCAAGATCGCCATGGCCCTGGCCGGCTCCAGGCGGCCCTCCCGCTCCAGCAGCGTCGCCAGGTCCGAGCCGTCGACATAGCGCATGACAATGTAGAGCAGCCCGCCGTCCTCGCCGCTCTCGTAGATCGGGATGATGCTCGGGTGGTCGATGCTGGCCGCGATGCGCGACTCGCGCAGGAAGCGCCGGCGGAACCTGTCGTCGGCGGCGAGCTCCGGAGCGAGAACCTTGAGCGCGACCCTCCGGCCGAGGCTGAGCTGCACCGCCCGGTAGACCTCGCCCATGCCCCCGCGCCCAACGCGGGCCTCGATGCGGTAGCCGGCGATCTGGATGCCGGGGTCCGGCTGGGTGTCCACGCAGACTGTTGTAACACCGCCCACCTGCGGACAGAAGAGCCCGCTACCCGGGAGGCTCCGGCCCGACCGACGACCAGGCGAACCGGGTGACCCCGTCGGGCGGGGCCAGGGCGCCCCGGCGGGTGCCGCGGCGGACGAACAGGGTCGGGACGGGGGCGCTCCTGGCGACCTCGGCCCGGGTCGGCCCGAGCCCCTCGGCGCGCCAGCGGTCGGACAGGCCGATGACGAGCAGCCCGGCCCCCTCGGCGGCCCGCAGCACCCCCTGGCGGCCCGGCTCGATCAGCAGCGGCTCGGCCGGGATGCCGGCGAGCTGCTGGAGGACCAGCGACGCGTTGCCGAGGAGCCGGCTGGCGTCGCGACGGCCGGCGTCGTCGGTGGCCGCGCCGAGCAGCCGCAGCGGCGCCCCGGAGGAGCTGGCCAGCCACGCCCCCAGCTCCAGGGCGGCCCAGTCGTGGTCGGCGCCCCCGAACGGCACCAGCACCGGGTGCCCTGGGTCGACGGTGGCCGGCCCGCCGTCCCGCTCGACCAGGACGGCGACGTCGCAGGGGGCGCGCAGGAGCACCTCACCGACCGGTCCGCGAGGCACGCCCTCGCCGAGCAGGGGCCGCCGGCCGTCCAGCAGGATCAGGTCGATCGGCTGCTCGTCGGCCAGGCGGAGCAGGTCGCCCGCCGGGTCGGAGGAGGTGAAGGCCACGCCGCGGACGGCCAGGCCGCGCCGCCGCAGCCGCTCGCGCCGCCGGTGCAGCTCGGCGGCCTCCCGGGTGAGCTCGTGGTCGTCGGCAGCCGGGCCGGTGGCGATACGCGACGGCACCAGCAGCCGGGCCAGGATCAGCTCGCGCGGCGGCTGCGAGCGGGCCAGCGGCTCGGCCAGCTCCAGCAGCGCGTCCACGTTCTTCCCGTCCTGAGGGGCGACCAGGATCGCCCGCTCCGGCGCCGGCGCCTCCCTCGTCGCCGCCTCCAGCTCGTCCTCGGGGCGGACGGTCAGCCGGCCCCCCGGGTCGATCAGGCGCAGCAGCGGGCCGGTCATGAAGGTCGTGACCAAGGCCACGATCACCAGGGCGGTGAACAGCGCCGGGGTCACCACGCCGAGCTCGAGGCCGATGTTGAGCACGATCAGCTCGGTCAGGCCGCGGGTGTTCATCAGCGCCGCGATCGCGCTGGACTCGCGGGGCGAGAAGCCGGTGAGGCGGGCCGCGGCCATGGCGCCGATCCACTTGCCGGCGATCGCCACCGCCAGCAGCACCAGCGTGAGCAGCCACAGCTCCGGCCGGTCGAGCAGGCCCACCTGGACGCGCAGGCCGGTGACCACGAAGAACAGCGGCAGCAACACGGTGACCACGAAGTCCTCGACCCGCCTGGTGACGTCGCGGGTGAGGTCGGCCCGCCGCGGCATGATCAGGCCCATGACGAAGGCGCCGAAGATGGCGGCGATGCCGATGCGCTGGGCGGCGAACGCCGACAGCAGCACCCCGACGAAGATCGCCGCGATCCAGCCGGCCGGCACATGCCCGGCCTCGTCGTAGGCGCGCGACACCCGGGCCAGCAGCGGCCGGCCGACCAGCGCCATGGCCGCGCAGAAGGCGACCGCCAGGGCGACGATGCGGACCACGGCCAGCACCGAGCCGCTGCCGGCGACCGCCGAGGCCAGGGCCAGCAGGCCCCAGGCGGTCACGTCGTCGACGGCGGCCGCGGCCATCGCCATGGCGCCGACCGGGTGCCGCAGCATGCGCCGCTCGACCAGGATCCGGGCGAGCACCGGAAAGGCCGTGATCGACATGGCCACGCCCATGAAGAGGGCGAAGGAGACGAACGAGGTGTCGGGCCCGACCAGCTCGAACAGCGGCAGGGCGACCGCGATGCCCAGCCCCATGGGCACGGCGATGCTGGCATGCGAGATGAGCGCCGCCTGCTCGAACCGCTCCCGCAGCAGCCTCGGGTCGAGCTCCAGGCCGACCAGGAACATGTAGAACGCCAGGCCGATGTCGGCGGCCGCCCGGAGCAGAGGGATGACCCAGGCCGGGAACAGCAGCTCGAACACGTCCGGGGCGACGGTGGCCAGCAGCGTCGGCCCGAGCAGGATGCCGGCCAGCACCTCGCCCATCACCTGGGGCTGCCCGAGGCGGCCGGCCACCGTCCCGATCGCCCTGGCCGCCAGCATCACCGCGGCGATGGCGAGCATCAGCTGCCCGAAGGTCTCCTCGGCGCCGGGCGCCCGCTCGCCGGCGGCCGCCGCCGCGCCGGCGGCCGGTTCCCGGGTCGCGCTCAGCACGCCGCCGTCGACCGGGCCGGACACGGTGGTCCCGTCGGCCAGCCACGCCACCCGGATGTCGCGCCCGTCGCGGCAGGTGACCCGGCCGTCCAGCCGGTCCCCGCGCAGGCGCAGCTCGCCACCGACCTCGCCAGGGCCGTCCAGGCCGACGAACTGGCCCGACTGCTCGAGGCGCAGGCGCTCGCCACCGTCGCCGAGGCACGGCGGGGAACGGTCGAGCCGGTAGACGCCGCCGACCGCCGGTGCCGGTCGCCGGTCGGCACCGGCCCGGAAGACCACCACCGCGACCACGGCCACAAACGCCAGCAGCAGCAGGTAGGCCAGCGCGATCCGGCGACCGGACCGGTTGCCCGTGCCGACGCTGCCGCCCATCCCGATATCATAGGCGGCGCGCGGGACCCCAAGACCAGCCGGGACTTCATTGCCTGCCGCTCTCGAGGTCGGCCACCGGCTCGGGCCCTACCGCATCCAGGCGCGGCTGGGCCAGGGCGGCATGGGGATCGTGTTCCGCGCCCTCCACGACGGCGACGGCCGCACGGTGGCCCTCAAGGTGCTGCGGGACGAGCTCAGCGCCGACGACACCTTCAGGCGACGGCTGGCCCGGGAGGCCAGGGCCGCCGCCGAGGTCGACCATCCCAACCTGGCGCCGGTGCTGGAGGCGGGGGAGGCGGACGGCCGGGTGTACCTGGCGATCCGCTACGTCGACGGCCGGTCGCTGGCCGGACGGCTGCTGGCCGACGGACCGTTGCCCCTGGCGGACCTGGTGCGGCTGGCCGCCGAGGTCGGCGCCGGCCTCGACGCGCTCCACGACCGGGGGATCGTGCACCGCGACGTCAAGCCGGCCAACATCCTGCTCGGCTCCGACGGGGCGGCCGTGCTCGGCGACTTCGGCCTGGCCAAGGGCCGCGCCTACACGGTGCTGACCAGGCCCGGCCAGGTCCTCGGCACCCTCGACTACCTGGCCCCCGAGCTGATCCGGGGGGAGCCGGCGGGCCCGCTGAGCGACCTGTACGCGCTCGGTTGCGTGCTGTTCGAGTGCGTCGCCGGGGCGCCGCCGTTCGCGGGCCGGGGCGTCCTGCGGGCCGGCATGGCCCACCTCGAGGAGGAGCCGGGCGACCCGGCCCGCGAACGGACCGACGTCCCGCCGTCGGTGTCCTGGACGGTCCGCCAGGCGCTGGCCAAGGATCCCGCCCGGCGGCCGCCGAGCGCGGCCGCGCTGGCCCGTATGCTTCGCCTGGCGGCCGCCGACCGCCCTGGCCGCCCTGGATAGCCGTGTCGACAAAGGAGCTCGCGATGCACCGGCTCCGCTTCACCGCCGGCCCGCTCGACGGGCACCGGGTCGAGGTGACGTCCGTGCTGGTGCTCGGCCGCCAGGCCGCCGACCTCGACATCGAGGACCCGCAGGTGTCAAGGCGGCACGCGAGCGTGCGGCCGACCGGCGACCACCTGGAGATCGAGGACCTGGGGTCGCTGAACGGCACCTGGGTGAACGGCGCCCGCGTCACCGCGACGGTCCGGCTTGGCCCGGGCGACCGGGTGCGGGTCGGCGACTCCTCCTTCGAGGTGGAGGTGGTGGGGACCGCCGTCCGGGCGGCCCCCACCGAGGC
>DATHIG010000370.1:0-3286 GCA_035490035.1 Actinomycetes bacterium | reverse complement strand
CATCTACCTGCTCAAGTGACCGGGAAAGGGAGCTCGGGGTGATCATCGCCGCCCGCCTGTTCATAGGCATGGGGCTGTTCGGGCTGGTTGCCGGGGGCATCTACTACCTGGTCAACGACAACCCCGAGCTGGCCGGGGTGGGGATGCTCGGCGCCTTCTTCTTCGCCTGCCTGTTCATCGGCGCCACCCTGTGGTCGGTCAGCCCGGCCAACCGGCGCCGCGTCCCGGCGCCCGACACCGGGCTGCCCGGGTCGGCCGACCCGCGGCGCGGCGCCGCCGATGAGCACGGCAACGTCCACCACATGGCCCCGACCTGGGCCCCGCTGGTCTACTCGCTGGCCGCGACCTTCCTGCTCGGCGGGTTCATCTACCGCAAGCAGCTGGCCGCCCTCGGGCCGTGGGGCATCGGGCTGGGGCTGGCCCTGTTCCTCGGCGCCACCGTCATCTGGTACCGCAACGTGGCCGTCGACACCAAGGCTCGGCTGGCCCCCCACGGCGGTCCCACGGGCGCCGAGCACGGCCTGGCCGACCACCCCGAGGTGCCGGAGGTCGACACCACCCCGCCCGGACCGGCCAACTTCTTCGAGCAGGTCAGGGAGGCCATGGAGGTCGGCGACCCGGACTGGGCGGCCGCCGCCTACGCCCCCGACGCCGTCTACTACGAGCCGGTCAACCCGCCCCACGAGGGTCGCGAGGCGATCCGCGGCTACCTCAACGACCTCCTCAAGGGCCACCGCAACCTCAGGATCGACGTGCAGCGGATGGGCGTCGACGGTGACAGCGCCATCATCGAGTGGACCTGGTCGTTCCGCCACGGCGACCGCCGGGTCACCGACCAACCCGGCGCCACCGTCCTCCAGGTCGGCCCTTCGGGCATCACCTACCACCGGGATTACCTCTAGGCAGGCGGATGGCCGCCTCCGCCCCACCCGACCAGGCTCCCCCGCCCGGTGCGGAGCCGCGGAGGCGCGAGCGGTCGGGGCGGCTCCTGATCGCGGCCGTGCTGGTGGTGGTCGCCGTGGTCCTGCCGGCCGGGGCGGCCCTGCTCGACCGGCTCGAGCCAGCCACCCGGCTGGAGCCGCGGACCCCGCCGGCGCGCTCCACCTCGGTCCAGACCTACCCGCCGGGGCGGGCCGCCCCCGCCCTGCGCCTGCAGACCCTGGACGGGGACCGGGTCGACCTGTCGGCGCTGCGCGGCCGGCCGGTGGCGGTCAACTTCTGGGCCACCTGGTGCGAACCGTGCGTCCGCGAGTTCCCCCTGCTGCGCCAGGCCGCCGCCGACCACCGCGCCGACCGCCTGGTGGTGGTGGGCGTGCTCACCGGCGACCAGCCGGACGCGGCCCGCACCTTCGTCCGCAGCCACGGCGCCACCTGGCCGGTCGGGATCGACCCGGCCGGCCGCACGGCCGCCGTTTGGGGCGCGGTCGGCCTCCCCCAGACCTTCTTCGTCCGCCCCGACGGCACCCTCGCCTCCCACCAGCTCGGCGAGCTCACCCCGGCCGGCCTGGCCCGCCAGCTGGACGAGATCCTCGGCTGATCCCCGGGTTCACCGCGGCCGGCCGGACCACCGGCGCCTCCACGCATCTTGCCCGGCCCGGGGGGTTCGCCCCGTGGGGGATACCGGGGCATAATGCGGTGGGCCGACCCGTGGCGTCGGTGGCTCGCTTGGCGGCGGCTCCACGCCTCGGGTCGGCGTCTTGCGTAGGACCGCGACGGTGCGACCGGAGCGCCTGGCGGCGCCTCTTGCGCCCCCTCGAAGATGCGGTCGAACGCCGTACGCGACCGTGCCCTGGAGGGGTCGTGGCGTCTCGACATGAACCGCCCGTCGGGGAAGTGGCGCGGCCGCGCCTTGCGGCGGACCTTCGGCCCGCGCCACCTTCGGCGGCCATCTCAGCCTGTCCTGGTTGCCGCTCTGACCTGCGGCTCCTTAGCTCCCGTGGTGACCGCTCGTGCCCGTTGCACTCTCCTACCTGCCGGCTCGGTGTGTATCCACCGTGGACCGGCGGGTTCCGGTCCCGTCCGGTCTCGGACGCCTTCGGCGCTCCGGTCCTCCGCGACCACGGAGCTCAAGCACGGGGAAAGCGCCTCCGGCGCTGGCCGGAGGCGCTCAACTCGCTCCGCGGACTGCGCTATCCGAGGATGGCTACGACGCCGGCGTGAAGACGCCGGTGGCCGTTCCGAACAGATGGAAGGTCCCGTCCGGGAAGGTTTCGGTGACGTCGAAGCTGCAGGACACCAGGTCCCCATGCAGGTTGGGCTTGGACCGGATGTCCGTCTGGGTCTGGGTCGGCTCCCCGGTGGGGGTGAACTCGAAGGTGAGGTCAAAGGCCTGCGGGATGAACACCGCGGTGCTGCCCACGACGTGGGCGGGCGACCAGGCCCCGTTGCCGTTGACGACAACCTGGATCGTCTGCCCGTCGTCGCAGGTTGCTGGGAACGTGAGGCTGTTCTTGGCGTTGATCGGGTCGGCGGCGGCGCCCTGGGCCAGGGCCGCCAGCATCAGGATCCCTAAGGTAAGCGCCACGCAGAGACGTCGCAGCATACGGACTCCCCTTCATAGATGACATCGGAGTCTGGGCTTGGTGTGGAACTGGGCCCGGTTTCCCTAGCCTCCTGCTAGGGGGCCGACAGTGCCGTTCAGCGGTCCAAGACGACCACCCCTCGCCTAGCTCGGCGGCCACGCCGGAACCTATCCGGCCCCTAGCAGGAGGGGAATCTGCAATCGCCGTAGTTGGCTTGCCTCGCTTCTCCGAGGCTTCTGTCAGTTCCGGGCCATCATGGTTCCGACGGGGCCCTGGGGGGCCCTACCAATTCTCGATACCGAGCGCCCTCCGTTTCGGCAACTCCAACACCGAAGAGCCAGACGGGTAGGCGGTATGGGCACCGCCCGGACAAGGCCGGCACCGTCGGCGCGCAAGCGCCGGCCATCCAGATCACAGGCCAAGGTTGAGGATCCGGGTGACGGCGTCGGTGGCTCGCTTGCTGCTGCTGCTATGGGCTCACGGCCGTGGAGGATCGCACAATCCCCCCACCCGGAGCCGCAAGCGGCGTCAACCGCGCGGCCGCCGCAAGCTAGAGGCGGCCCGCGGCCAGCTCGGTTGAGCCGTCGGGGGCGACCAGGACGACGGCCAGGCCGGCCGCGGTCTCCTCCGCCTCCTCGACCGCCAGGTCGACGGTCTCGCCCTTGAGGCGCTCCCCGACGCCGGGGTCGTCGAGGCCGGCGGGGAGCAGCAGCAGGTCGGCATCGTGGTCGCGGGCGTAGCTGACCATGGGCTCGGTGCCGTGG
>DATHIG010000369.1:0-10973 GCA_035490035.1 Actinomycetes bacterium | reverse complement strand
CGGCGGTAGAAGCCGGCGACCAGCCGCCGGAAGGCCGGCTCGCCGCCGACCGCGTGGTAGAAGGTCATCGCCTGGGTCATGCCCCCATGATGCCGGTCCGGCCGCCGGCCGGCTCCTGCCCGATCTCGCAGAACTTGACGATCCGGCAAAATCGGGGGATGCACGCACCACCGTGGACTGGTTATCTTTAGCTATGTGGTCTGCTCCCCCGATGGTTCCCTTCGAGGAGCTGCGACGCACCTTCGCCGTCCGGTACCCGGCGAGCGACCCGCTCGATCTGGGGGAGGGCACGGTGGTGGTGCTGCCGTCGCTGAGCTTCCCCACGGCCGAGCTGCGCAAGATCGTCGGTATCGGCTACTACGAGGAGCGGCTGCTGTTCCTGCTGCTGCTGCTGCGCCGGCCCGGCGTGAAGGTCGTCTACCTGACCTCGATGCCGGTCGAGGAGGCGGTGGTCGACTACTACCTCGGCTTCCTGCCCGACCCGGCGGGGGCGAGGGGACGCCTGCACATGCTGGCCGTCGGCGACCCGGCCCCGCGCTCGCTCACGGCCAAGCTGCTGGACCGGCCCGAGCTGCTGGACCGGGTGCGGGAGCTGTGCGAGGGCCCTGGCGGGGCGTTCGTCCAGCCGTTCAACGTCACCGCCAGCGAGCAGGAGCTGTCGGAGCGGCTCGGCCTGCCCCTGTACGGGCCGCCGGCGGCGCTGGCCAGCCTCGGCTCCAAGTCCGGCTCGCGCCGGATCGCCCGGCTGGCCGGGGTGCCGGTGCTGGACGGCGCCGAGGACCTGCGCTCGGTCGAGGCGGTGGAGGCAGCCGCCAAGCACCTGCGGCGGCGGGTCGTCCCGCCGGTCGACGCCGTCGTCATCAAGCTCAACGACGGCTTCTCCGGCCAGGGCAACGCGGTGGTCGACCTGGGCGGCGCGAACGGCTCGCTGCTGGACTCCCCGGTGGTGTTCTGCGCCGAGGAGGAATCCTGGTCGTCGTTCGCGGCCAAGATCGCCGAGGGCGGCGCGGTGGTCGAGGAGCTGCTGGCCGCCCCCGGAATGGTCTCCCCGAGCGTCCAGCTGCGCATCCTCCCCGGGGGCATGCCGCTGGTCCTTTCCACCCACAGCCAGGTCCTTGGCGGTCCCAACCGTCAGGTCTACCTGGGCTGCCGCTTCCCCGCCGACCCGGCCTACCGCAGCCAGATCCGGGCCGCGGCCGAGCGGGTTGGCAGGGTGCTGGCCGCGCGCGGGGTCATCGGCTACTTCGGGGTGGACTTCTTCGTGGTCCCGCAGAGCGCCCGCCAGCAGGTCTACCTGGCCGAGATCAACCTCCGGGTCGGCGGCACCACCCACCCGTTCGGGATGGCCTCGCTGATCACCGACGGCAGCTACGACCCGGCCAGCGGCCACCTGGTGGCCGGCGGCCGGACCAAGTCGTACCTGGCCACCGACAACCTCAAGTCGGCAAGGCTGATCGGGCGGCGACCCCAGGAGGTCATCGAGGAGGTCTCCCGGCTGGGCCTCGGCTACGACCACCGGCACCGCACCGGGGTCACCATGCACCTGCTGGGCGCGCTCCGCGAGTACGGCAAGATGGGCGTGACCTGTATCGGTGACACCGAGGAGGAGGCCAGGCAGGTCTACCGTGAGGTGGTCGGGGTGCTCACCTGAGCTCGACTGTTTCGGGCGCGCCTTCGGGTGCTAGCGTACCTGTCCCAACAGCCCAGCCACGGGAGGTCTGGCATGAGCGATCACTCGACCCGTGTCGAGGACGAGGACATCGTCACCACCTGGCGCGAGGACGCGAAGGGCACCGGCTCGGCCCCGACGGCCACCGTCGCCGACCCCCAGGACGCCGACGGCACCGACGGTGACGGCACCGACGGCACCGACGGCGACAGCGGCGACGGCGACGCCGACGGCACCGACAGCGGAGAGGGCGGCGACACCACCGACACCACCGACGGCGGCGGTGGCGGCTTCGGCGGCGACACGGGTGAGAATGCCGACACCACCGACCAGTAGCATCCCCGCGATCGAGCGCTGCGCCGGCGACCCGGCGGCGTTCGTCCGCGACCACTGGGCCAAGGCCCCGCTGCTGCGCCGCGGGGCCGGGCCCGACGGGTACGACGACCTGCTCTCGCTGGACGACGTCGACTGCATCCTGGCCACCAGCTCGCCCCGGGTCCCGGCGTTCCGGATGGTCAAGGACGGCAAGCCGCTGCCGCCCGCGGCCTACACCAAGTCCGGCCGGATGGGCTCCCAGCCGCTGGCCGACCTGGCCGACCCGGGCAAGGTCTTCGACCAGTTCCACGGCGGCGCCACCATCGTCCTGCAGAGCCTGCACCGCACCTGGGCGCCGCTGACCGCCTTCTGCCGCGAGCTGGAGCTGTTCCTCACCCACCCGGTCCAGGTCAACGCCTACCTGACCCCGCCGTCCTCGCGAGGCCTCGGCGTCCACCACGACACCCACGACGTGTTCGTGCTCCAGGTCCACGGCCACAAGCTCTGGCAGGTCTGGGACGCGGCCGTGCCGTTCCCGCTGGGGCACCAGAAGCAGCTGCCGCCCGGCGCCGACGCGCCCACCGAGGCGCCCCAGGTCGACGCCGAGCTCGCCCCAGGCGACTGCCTGTATGTGCCCCGCGGCTTCCGGCACGCGGCCAGGACCGCCGAGACGGCCTCGCTGCACCTGACCGTCGGCATGCTCACCTACAACTGGAACGAGCTGCTGCGTGAGGTGGTCGAGCTGGCCACCGAGGAGGCATGGTTCCGGGAGGGCCTGCCGGTCGGGTTCGCCACCGACCCGGGGGCCCTGACCGCCAGCCTGGCCGAGCGGGTGGCCGAGCTGCGTCGCTTCCTCGACAAGGTCGACCTGGGCCCGGTCGCCGACCGGGCCAGCGACAGATTCTGGTCCAACCGGCCGCCGCTGCTCCAAGGGCAGCTCCGGCTGCTGCTGACCCTCGACCAGCTGGACGACGCCACCGAGGTCCGCCGCCGGCCGGGCGCCACCTGCCGGCTGCGCGTAGCCGGCGACCGGCTGGAGGTGCTGCTGGGCGACCGGACCCTGGCCATGCCGGCCGGGCTCGAGCCGGCCATGCGCCAGATCCTCGGCTCCGGCGGCCTCACGCCGGCCGACCTGGCCGGGCACCTGGACGGGCCGAGCCGGCTGGTGCTGGTCCGCCGGCTGGTCCGGGAGGGGCTGCTGGAGCCAACCGTCCTTGGCTGAGCCGCTTCCCTGCGCGACCCTGTCGCGGGCCCTGGACGAGCCGCTGTACGGCACCGCCTCCCGGGTTCGGGGCTGGGTGCTGCTGGAGCAGCCGGGGCCGTGGGGCAAGGAGGCGGTCACCGAGAGCCGGCTCGACCGCGACCTGGCCCGGGCCCTCGACCGGGCGGCCAGGGCAGCCCACGCCCGCCTGCTGCTGATCCGCCGGCCGGGACGGGGCGCGAGCCAGCCCCTCAGCTGCTCCCTGGCCCACACCGGCCAGCGCGAGCGCTGGGTCGAATGGCGGCGGCTTGACGACCCGGCCGAGCTGCTGGACCTGGACATGGCGAAGGTGGTGGCCGGCCAGCGAGCCGGCTTCGGCGAGCCGGTCGCCGAGCCGGTCTACCTGGTCTGCACCAACGGCCGCCACGACCGCTGCTGCGCCACCTATGGGAGCCCGCTGGCCCTTGCCCTTGCCGAGGCGTTCGAGGAGCAGGTCTGGGAGAGCTCCCACGTGGGCGGCGACCGGTTCGCCGGCAACCTGGTCTGCCTGCCCGACGGGCACTACTTCGGCCGGGTCGGGCCCGACGACGCGTCGCGGGTGGTCGGCCTGCACCGCCGGGGGACGATCGACCTCGACCACTACCGGGGCCGCTGCGCCGACCCGCCGACCGTCCAGGCCGCCGAGTGGTTCGCGCGCCGCCGCACCGGCCTGCTCGGCATCGACGACCTCGCCGTCGAGGGCCGCGACCGGCTCGACGCCGCCGTCGACGCCGCCGTCGACGCCGTCCGGTTCCGCCGGGCCGGCGGCGGCCGCCTCCGGGTGGTGGTCCGCGCCACCAAGTCCGCCGAGCCCCGCCTCCTCACCTGCCACTCGGCCCGGCCGGAGCCGCCGCTGCGCTTCACCCTGCTGGAGCTGGCCGCCGAGGCCGGCTCCTAGGCCGCCTCGTCGGCCACGCTCGGCTGCACGGTGCGGCCGAGCTGCCGCCTGGTGCGGCGGTCCAACCATCGGGCCGTGAACGACAGCGAGGCGTTGACCACGATGTAGACAACCGCGATGGCGGTGTAGATGGGGATCGAGTACTTCCCGCCAAGGAACTCCACCGCCGTGCGGCCGTTGCGCAGCAGCTCGGCGTAGCCGATCACGAACCCGAGGGAGGTGTCCTTGAGCAGCGTGACCGCCTGGCTGACCAGGGCCGGCAGCATGAGCCGGACCGCCTGGGGGAGCAGGATCATGCGAAGGGTCTGCCCCCGGCGCAGGCCGATCGCGTAGGCGGCCTCGGTCTGGCCCTTCGGCAGCGACAGGATCCCGGCGCGGAAGATCTCCCCGATCACCGCGCTGTTGTAGAGGGTGAGGCCGGCGACCAGGGTCCAGAACGTGGAGATGGTCACGCCGACCGTCGGCAGCGCAAGGAACAGGAAGAAGATCAGCAGCAGCAGGGGCAGGCCCCGGAACAGCTCCACCCACGCACCGACCGGCCTGGCCAGCCAGCGCCTCCGCGAGAGGCGCCCGACCGCCAGCACGGCGCCCACCGCCATCGACAGGACCATCGCCACCACGGCGGCGCGCAGGGTCGCGACCAGGGCGCGAGCCAGCAGCCGCTGCACGTCGCCACGGGTCAGCACCCGCCACAGCTCGGCCTCGAAGCCACCCTTGGCGGCCAGCCTGGCCACCGCCGCCCCGATGACGACCGCCAGCAGCAGCAGGCCGGCCACGCTGCCGACCAGGATGCGGCGCCGCCCCCGCGGCCCGGCGGCGTCGTAGAGAACGGCCTCGGTCACCGGCGCTCCATCGAGCCAGCCGAGGTCTCGGGTGCGCCCGCCCTGCTCACGGTCGGCTCCTCATCGCACGATCGCCACCCTGCGCTCGACCTGCCCGGCCAGCCACCCCGACGGCAGGGTCAGCGCCAGATAGCACACGGCGATGCCGACGAGGATGGCGATCACCGCGTCGCCGTTGGCGTTGGCCAGCCGGATGCCGACGGCGGTGAGCTCCACCACCCCGAAGGCGGCCGCGATCGAGGTGTTCTTGGTCAGGGCGATGACGACGTTGATCAGCGGCGGTATCACCGTCCGGAAGGCCTGGGGCAGGACCACCAGCCGCAGCGACTGGGTGAAGGTGAGCCCGATCGAGCGGGCTGCCTCGGCCTGCCCGACGCCGACCGAGTTGACGCCCGACCGCACCGCCTCGCAGAAGAAGGCGGCGTGGTAGACGGTCACCGCGATCACCGCGAACTGAAAGAACGGCAGGCGGATGTCGACCTGGGGCAGGACGAACACCGCGAAGAAGAACACCACCGTGAGCGGGGTGTTGCGCACCACCTCCACGTAGGTCGCGCCGGCGGCGCGGAGGGTCGGGACCGGGGACACCCGCATGGCCGCCAGCAGCGTGCCAACGGCCAAGGCGAGCACCGTCGACACCACGGTCAGGGCGAGCGTGGTCAAGAACCCCTGCCGGTAGGCGTCGAGGTTGTCGAGGATCGCGTCCACGTCCCGGCCCTCCGGCCGGCCCGGCTCAGTAGCGGTCGATCGTCGGTGGGGTCGGCTTGTCGGGGGCGACCTTGCCGGCGGTGGCGTCCCAGGCGGCCAGCCAGCGCCCGTCCTGGAAGGCCTTCTCCAGGGTGTCGTTGATGAAGGTACGGAACTGGGTGTCGCCCTTCTTCACCCCGATGCCGTACGGCTCCTTGGTGAACGTCTTGCCGACCAGCTCGAAGGCCTCCTGGTCCTGGCTGATCAGCCCCAGCAGGATGACGTTGTCGGTGGTCACGGCCTGGACCGAGCCGTTCTTGAGCGCCTCGGCACACTTGGAGTAGACGTCGAACTCGGTCAGCTTGGCCTCGGGGTAGTTGGTGCGGATGTTCTCGGCCGGGGTCGAGCCGGTCACCGAGCAGACCTTCTTGCCGGCGAGGTCGTCGGGGCCGGCGATGCCCTCCGGGTTGCCCTTGGCGACCATGATGTCCTGGCCGGCCTCGTAGTAGGGGCCGGCGAAGTCGACCACCTGCTTGCGCTTGTCGTTGATGGTGTAGGTGGCGACCACGAAGTCGACCTTGTCCTGCTGGATGTACGGCTCGCGGTTGGCCGAGACCGCCTCGATCCACTCGATGCTCGCCTCCTGGACGCCCATCTCGCCGGCGATCAGCTTGGCGATCTCGACGTCGAAGCCCTCCAGCTTGCCGTCCAGGTTCTTGAGCCCGAACAGCGGCTGGTCGATCTTGGTGCCGACCCGGACCTTGCCGGCGTCCTTGAGCTTGGCCATGGTCGAGCCCTCGGCGAAGCTCGCACCCCCGCTGGCCTGGTCGCCGCCGCCCTCGTCGTCGCCGCCGCAGGCGGCCGCGGCCAGCATCAGGACCAGCACCATCCCCACCAGCCCGGTCGAGCGTCGTCGCAGCATGTGTGGTTCCCTCCTTGTGGACGGCCAGGCCGCCCGGTCAGTGACTGATGATCTTGGACAGGAAGTCCTTGGCCCGCTCGGTCCGCGGGTTGGCGAAGAACTCCTCCGGCGGGGCTGCCTCCAGGATCCGGCCGCCGTCCATGAACAGGACCCGGTTGGCCGCCGACCTGGCGAACCCCATCTCGTGGCTGATCACGATCATGGTCATGCCCGCGGCGGCCAGGTCGCGCATGACGTCGAGGACCTCGTTGATCATCTCCGGGTCCAGCGCCGAGGTCGGCTCGTCGAACAGCAGCAGCTTGGGGTCCATGGCCAGCGCGCGGGCGATCGCCACCCGCTGCTGCTGGCCGCCCGAGAGCTGGGCGGGCAGCTTGTGGGCCTGGTCCTCGACCCCGACCCGGGCCAGCAGCTCGTGGGCCCGGCGCTCGGCCTGCTGCCTGGGCTGGCCCCGGACCTTGACCGGCCCCAGGGTGACGTTGTCGAGCACGCGCATGTGCGCAAACAGGTTGAACTGCTGGAACACCATGCCGACCTCGGACCGGAGCCGGGCCAGCTCCCTGCCCTCGCTGGGCAGCGGCCGGCCGTCGAGTCGGATGGTGCCGCCGTCGATCGGCTCCAGCCGGTTGATCGTCCGGCACAGGGTCGACTTGCCGGACCCGGACGGGCCGACCACCACCACCACCTCGCCGGCGTCCACGCTGAGGTCGACGTCCTGGAGCACGTGCAGGTCACCGAAGAACTTGTTGACCCGCTCCATCTGGAGCAGGGGAGAACCTGCCATCATCTCCTCGGGCCTCCCACCTGTCTCCAAGGGCCCAGCATGGCTCCGACGCCGGGTATCAAACCATGTGGAGATCCGATCGGCGACGACCTGGGTCGCTCCGCTCCCGACGATGGTCCCCACAACGGTTCCTCTGGGCCACCCACGGACCCCACCGACTCGAGCTGTGGAGGAGAACATACCAATGCAGCCACGGATCCACGTCATCACCATCGCCGTCGACGACCTCGACCGAGCCGTCGGGTTCTACCGCGACGGGCTTGGCCTGCAGACCTCCGGTGTGATCGGGACCGAGTTCCCCGGCGACGACAGCAGCCCCGCCGGCGCGGTGGCGATGTTCCAGCTGCAGGGTGGCCTCATCCTGGCCCTGTACCCGCGCACCGAGCTGGCCAAGGACGCGAAGATCCAGGTTGGCCCTGCCAGCAGCGGCGAGTTCAGCATCGGCCACGCGGTCGCCGGCAAGGCCGAGGTGGACGCGCTGCTGGCTCAGGCCGAGGCGGCTGGAGCCTCGCTCACCGGCGAGCCTCATGACCGTCCCTGGGGCATCTACTCCGGCTTCTTCCGCGACCCCGACGGCCATCTGTGGGAGATCGTGTGGAACCCCCAGCTCGACCTCGAGGCCACCTGATCAAGCCAGCGCCTCCCTGGCCTCCGTGCACCGTGTCGCCCCGATTCCGCAGTCGCCTGGCGAGTTCGTGCTCCATTGCCACGAGGACCGTCTGCGTCGTCCAGCAGGATTTCCCGGCCGTTCACCCGCCGTCCACCAGCGGCAAGCTGCCACCATGGCCGCTGCAACCGACGACCTCGAGGGAGACCCGATGCCCGACCGCTACGCCGCCTTCCCGAGCCTGCAGCTGGAGTGGCCCGCCGACGGGGTCCTGCGGGTGGTGATGAGCGCCCCGGGACGGCTCAACGCCGCCGGGCACCAGATGCACCGCGACCTGGCCGGCATCTGGACCGAGATCGACCGCGACCCCGAGGTGCGGGCGGTGGTCGTCCGCGGGGCCGGAGACGCCTTCTCCTCCGGCGGCGACCTCGACCTGGTCGCCGACATGGCCGACGACTTCGAGGTCCGCATCCGCGTCCTCCGCGAGGCCCGCGACCTGGTCTACAACCTGCTCAACTGCTCCAAGCCGGTGGTGTCGGCCATGGCCGGCCCCGCGGTCGGGGCCGGGCTGGTGGTCGGCCTGCTCGCCGACGTGTCGATCGCCGCCCGCTCGGCCCGCATCATCGACGGCCACACCCGCCTGGGGGTGGCGGCCGGCGACCATGCTGCGATCGTCTGGCCGCTGCTGTGCGGGATGGCCAAGGCCAAGTACCACCTGCTGCTGTGCGAGCCCGTCTCGGGCGAGGAGGCCGAACGGATCGGGCTGGTGTCGCGCTGCGTCGACGACGCCGAGCTGCACGAGGTCGCCCTCGAGGTCGCGGTCAAGCTGGCCAGCGGCTCCCAGAGCGCCATCCGCTGGACCAAGTACGCCCTCAACAACTGGCTGCGCATGGCCGGACCGATGTTCGACACCTCGCTGGCGCTGGAGTTCCTTGGCTTCTCCGGGCCGGACGTGCGCGAAGGGGTGGCCTCGTTCCGCGAGAAGCGCCCACCCAGGTTCACCGGGCCGGCCTCCGAATGACCCAGGCGCCGGTCGTGTCACATCCATGGGGCATCATCGGCGGTCGAGCTTCCGCGAAAAGGAGATGGCGATGATCGGTCGGCTGTCCTCGGTGGTCATCGACTGCCCCGACCCGCCCGCCCTGGCGCGCTTCTACTCGGAGCTGCTCGGCCTGCCGGTCACCAGGGTCGACGACGACTGGGTGGTCATCGGCGACCGCCAGAGCGGCCGCGGGCGCCTGGCCTTCCAGCTCGCTCCCGACCACCAGCCGCCCCGCTGGCCCGACCCGGCGTTCCCGCAGCAGTTCCACCTGGACGTCATGGTCGACGACATCGACGAGGCCGAGCCCAAGGCGCTGGCCCTTGGCGCGACCCCGCTCCCCAGCGAGGAGGACGGCTTCCGGGTCTACGCCGACCCGGCCGGCCATCCGTTCTGCCTCTGCTGGGAATAGCGACAGCTACTGGCCGGGGTGGACCAGGCCGACCTCGTAGGCGAGGATCACCGCGTGGATCCGGTCGCGCAGGCCGAGCTTGGCCAGCACGTTGCCGACGTGGGTCTTGACCGTGTGCTCGCTGACGTACAGGGACGCGGCCATCTCGGCGTTGGACATGCCTCTGGCCATCAGCTCCAGCGCCTCCCGCTCGCGGGCGGTGAGCGACGCCAGGGCGGCCGGGTCGGGCTCGGCCCGTGACGGGCGGCGGGCGAACTCCTCGATCAGCCGGCGGGTGACCCGGGGGGCCAGCAGCGCCTCCCCGCCGGCCACCACCCGCACGGCCGCGACCAGGTCCTCGCGGGGCAGGTCCTTGAGCAGGAAGCCGCTGGCCCCGGCGCGCAGGGCGTCGAACACGTACTCGTCCAGGTCGAAGGTGGTCAGCATCAGCACCCGGACCGGGTCGGCCACGCCGGGGCCGGCCAGCCGGCGGGTCGCCTCCAGCCCGTCCAGCCGCGGCATCCGGATGTCCATCAGGACCACGTCAGGCCGCAGGCGCCTGGCCGCGTCGACCGCGTCCAGCCCGTCGGCGGCCTCGCCGACCACCTCGATGTCCGGCTGGGCCTCCAGGATCATGCGGAACCCGGCCCGCACCAGCCCCTGGTCGTCGACCACCAGCACCCGGACCGGGACGGTCACGACCCGCCGCCGGTGGGAAGCCGGGCGTCGACGACGAAGCCGCCGTCGGGGTGGGGGCCGGCGTGCAGCTCACCCCCGAACAGGTTGACCCGCTCGCGCATGCCGACCAGGCCCGACCCCGGCCGGCCCGGCCGGCGAATCTGCCGGTCGGAATCTGCCGGTCGTCGGCCCAGGGCCGACTCGACGCCGTCCCCGGCGGCCCCAGCCGCCTGATTGCGGATCTGTACCTCCAGGTCGCGCTCGCCGTAGCGGGCCAGCACCCGCGCCCGGCCCGGGCCGGCATGCTTGACCGCATTGGTGAGCGCCTCCTGGACGATCCGGTAGGCGGACAGGTCGACCCCGGCCGGCAGCGGTCCCTGGTCGCCCTCGACCACCAGCTCGACCCGGAGCCCCGCCCGCCCGACCTGCTCGACCAGGGATGGGACCTGGGCCAGGCCGGGCTGGGGGGCGAGGCTGGGCGGCTGGTCCCCGTCGCCGCGCAGCACCCCGAGCAGCCGGCGCATCTCGACCAGGGCCTGGCGGCCGGTGGCCGCGATCGCGTCGAAGGCGCCGGCCGCCCTGGCCGGGTCGCGCTCCACCGCCACCGGGCCGGCCTCGGCCTGCACCACCATCATGCTCACATGGTGGGCGACGACGTCGTGCAGCTCGCGGGCGATCCGGGTGCGCTCCTCGGCCACCGCCCGCCGGGCCTCGCCGGCCTGCTCGCGCTCCAGGCGGACGGCCCGTTCCTGGAGCTCGGCGGTGAAGGCCCGCTGCAGGCGGGCCCGGTCGCCCAGGATCCAGGCCCCGGCGAGGGCCAGCGAGCCGAAGGCGGCGTCGACCAGGTCGGCATCGGTCCGGGGCAGGGTCATGACCACCACGACCACGGTGGCGGCGACCCCGC